>CAYONK010000293.1:0-6327 GCA_964405285.1 uncultured Ardenticatenaceae bacterium | reverse complement strand
CTTTCTTCAGTGGCGTCGGAGCCGTAGATGCGGTGCATCTCCTCAGACCAGAAGAGTTGATCGGTCTGAACGTCCCATTCCCAACTGCCCAGGCGCGCCACGCGCTGGGCTTCGGAGAGCATGGCTTCGCTTTGGCGCAGGCGGCGCATGATTTGCTTGAGGGGGGTGATGTCGCGCCCCTCGGCGATGAGCCAGACGACCTGGCCGTCGTCGCCGAATATGGGCTTGAGGGAGAAGTCTATGGTAGCGACCTGGTCCCCTTGCCCCAGCACATCTACTTCGTAGCGGACGAAACGGCCGTTTGCCGCGTCCCGGACCGCCTGTTGCAAGCGCGTCTGGGTTTCTGGCGAAATGGTCCACCAGCGAACCTCCCAGAACGGCCGTTGCACCGCCTCCTCCCGCCTCAGCCCACCAAACGCCAGGGCGGTCTGGTTGGCTTCCACCAGCGCGCCATCCGGCTGGAGCAAGCCGATGAACTGGAACGTCTGGTTAAAAATCGCCCGAAAACGATTTTCGCTATTCCGCAGCGCCTCGGCTGCCCGGATCCGCTCCACCACCCGGCCAAGCTGGATGGCGATGTGTTCCATCACTTCAACCAGGTCTGTTTCCGGCGGGGTAGGGTCTGCGGTGAAAAACTGCAAAATCGTCACGACTTCCGCACCAACCCGGACGGGCAGGGCGAAGCTGGCTTGAAGCTGCCAGTGGGCCAGGCCGTCGTCAGGCTGCCAGTGCGTCTGGCCACGCTGCCAGATGTCGCCCAACCAACCCTGCCCGGCCATGAGATCTGCGTTGCCGACGGCGTTCTGGAAGCGCTCGTCCTGGCAGACCCAGAGGCCAGTAGCCGCTATCTCGCCGGCGCGGTCTTGGGTGTGGGCGTAAACGTACCCCAGCGGCCAGCCCATGTATTCGCAGATTTTCTCCAGGGCAAATTGCAGCGCGGCGTCAATTGAGGTGGCCTCATTAGCGGCGGCGGCTACTTCTTGTAGCAGCCGGACGATGCCGCTCTCGCGTTGGAGCGCTTCTTCCGCTTTTTTGCGCTGGCTGATCTGTTGTTTCAGGAGAGCGAGTTGCTTTTCGGTGCGCTCTTCAATTTCAGCCTGAGACGCGCGCAAGGCGGCGTTTTCGGCGGACAGTCGTTGATAGGCGGTCCATAACTCTGCGGGCGACTGCAAGTCAGGTTTGGTCATGCGGACACTCCTGGGGAATCCCTGTAGATGGATTACGGAGTGGATTATACTTGCTTTGCGCTGGGGAAACAGGGAGATGCAAATCCCCCTCTCATTACCCTCTTCACTCACTATACATAGTGGCTTGTGAGTGACTGCGCGGCCTTCTTTAAGTCAACTGGCGTGCCCTCAAACATCACCTGCCCCCCTTTGTTACCCCCTTCCGGCCCCAAGTCAATGACCCAATCGGCGTTCCGCACCACGTCCATGTTGTGTTCGATCACAATCACCGTGTTCCCGCCATCCACCAGCTTGTCTATGACCTCCAGCAAGTGGGCTGTGTCCGACTTGTGCAGGCCGGTCGTTGGTTCGTCCAGCAGGTAGATACTGCCTTCTTTGTGCAGTTCGCTGGCCAGCTTGATGCGCTGGCACTCGCCGCCGGAGAGTGTGTCTAGCGGCTGGCCGAGCGTCAGGTAATCCAGGCCCACGTCGCTCATCGTTTGCAATGTGCGCCTGATCTCCGGGAGGGTGAAGAAGCCGAGCGCCTGTCTGACGGTCATTTCCAGCACGTCAACGATAGAACGGCCGTTTAGCCTATAAGCCAGCACCTCATCCTTAAAGCGCTTACCGCCGCACACCTCGCAGGGAGATTTCACCCTTTCAAAGAAGGAGAGGTCGGTGTAAACCACGCCCAGACCATTACAATTCTCGCAGGCCCCCTTGGAATTGAAGCTGAACAAACCGGCGCTCACCTTGTTGGCCTGGGCGAATGCCTTGCGTATATCGTCCATGATGCCGGTGTAGGTGGCCGGGTTGGAGCGCGGATTCACGCCCACCGCCGCCTGATCAACCAGAATGGCCTCGGGGAATTTCGAGACGAACGCCTCGATAATCAATGAACTTTTACCGGAGCCGGCAACGCCTGTCACCACCGTGAGGACACCGGTCGGGATGTCCACGCTCACGTTTTTCAGGTTGTTGACCCTCACCCCGTTCAGCGACAACTGCCCGCTGGCTTCACGGAACGCTTGTTTGATGGGCATCGTCTCTTTCATGAAGCTGCCGGTTAGCGTATCTGCCTGGAGCAGACCGGCGTAGCTGCCTTCGTAGACTATCTCGCCGCCCTGACTGCCGGCCTGCGGGCCGAGGTCTACAACGTGGTCGGCTACCTTGATCACGTCGGGGTCGTGTTCGACGATCAGGACTGTGTTGCCCATGTCGCGCAGCTTTTGCAGCATCTCATTCAGCCGGTGTATGTCTCGTGGATGCAAGCCGACGCTCGGTTCGTCGAAAATGTACATCACGTCAATCAGGCTGCTGCCCAGATGTTTCACCAGCTTGACCCGCTGCCCCTCGCCGCCGGAGAGAGTATCGGTCTCCCGGTTGAGCGTTAGATAATCGAGGCCGATGTCAATCAGGTTTTGCAGCCGACGCGCCAGGTCATCCACAATCTCTTTGGCCCTTTCGTCCTTGATCGCCCGAATCACGCCGATCAATTCGCCCACTTCCATCGCCGAAAGTTCGGCGATGTTGTAGCCGTTTACCCGGCAGCTTAACACGGCCTTGTTGAGGCGGCTCCCTTTGCAGGCCGGGCAGGGGCCTTCGGTGAGGTATTGCATGATCTTCTCTTGCGTTTTCTCGGAGCGTGTTTTCAGGTCGCGCTCAATGTAGGCGCGGCTGAAATTGGTGATCACGCCGCGATAGGTGCGGTTCATGCCCTCATACTCGAACTTTTGCTCCTGACCATAGAGAAGCAGCTCCATCTCTGCGGCGCTGAAGTCGGCCAGTTTCTTGTCATTGTCAAAGAAGCCGCAAGAGGGATAGATGCTCTCGTCGAAAATTGGCCCCTGGAGTGCGCCTTCGTTCAGCGATTTGGCCGGATCGTAAAATTTGTCCACGATGGGTTGCAATTTGCGCCCTAGCCCGTTGCATTCCGGGCACATACCGATCGGTTCGTTGAAGGAAAAGACGTTGGCGTAACCGATGAATGGCTCGCCCAGCAGGGCGAATAGCTGGCGCAGCAGGGTGTAGGTGTCGGTAATGGTTCCCATCGTTGAATGGGAACCGCCGCCCAGGCGTTTCTGGTCTACCACAATAGCCATGCTCAGGTTGCGGATGGAATCGGCGTCGGGCTGGGAGTAGCGGGGCAGGAAGGTGCGTACCATCATGCTGAAATTTTCGTATAGCTGGCGCTGCGCTTCAGTGGCGATGGTGTCGAAGACGAGGGATGATTTGCCGGAGCCGGACACGCCGGTGAAAACGGTGATCTGGCGTTTGGGAATGCGCAGTGTGACGTTTTTCAGGTTGTTTTCGCGCGCGCCGCGAATCTCGATAAATTCTTGATTTTTGTTTTCAGTCATTGCTGCCTCGCTCATACGGTAGCCAGGTAATCGGCCAGATTTTCCAGCGCTTGCATGGCCCCCACAATGGCGCCATATTTGATGGCCTGTTTGCGCGCAACGGCCGTTGCAAACATCAGCCGCAAAGTGACTTTGGTTTTGCCATCTTCTTCGGCAAAGGTGACGGTGGTGCGCACAGGGTCAGGCGCGTTCGCCGCGTCGACACCATAGTCGTAGACGAGTCGGGTGGGGCTGTCCAGTTCAATGAACGTGATGATGGCGGGATATTGAGCGCCATCGCGGCCGGGCTGGCTGTAGCGCCAGACGCCGCCGGGCTTCACATCCATCTCGTGGGTCGTGGCCCCTTTGGGCGCCCACCATTGTTCGATATGCGCTCGCTCGGTAAAGGCCGCGAAGACAAGTTCGCGCGGGGCGTCTATCAGGCGGGTGACGACGATTTCTCGATCTGCTACTGTTTTTGATGTCATATCATTTCCCTTAATTTGGAGACTGGCGAAATTTGAATTTTAGTCGAGTGTCGAGATGTTGCATTGCAGCGTCTTGAACACCTGTGAGGTCTGAACGGTTACGCTACGCTAACGGTTGTTTTCTTCTTGCAGCGCGCGCAAATACGCTTCCAGGCGGTCGAAGTTTTCTTCCCAGTTCTCACGATAATGCTCCAACCATGCGGAAGCGTCTTTCAGCGGCGCAGCTTTCAGTTGCGCCGGCCGCCACTGAGCTTCGCGCCCGCGCTCGATCAATCCGGCGTGTTCAAGTACTTTCAGGTGCTTTGAGATCGCCGGTAGACTGAGGGCGAATGGTTCGGCAAGCTCCTTCACGGTTGCCGGCCCCTGCGCCAGCCGCGCCAGCATGGCCCGGCGGGTTGGGTCTGCCAGAGCGGCAAAGGTCAGGCTAAGTGGATCATTCACGGTCAGGACACCCCATAATTAACTAATTAGTTAAATAGTAAACAAAAGCTGCCAACATGTCAAGGTGAAGATTTCGTCTAGCCCCAGATTGCCTGACAAAACAGCAATTCTCAATTTAACAAGAGAGATGTCATGCTGAGAGCCTGTGCTGAGCAACGCCGAAGCATCCTCCGAAGCATCCCGTTCCTTTGAGATGAGCGGGATGCTTCGCTCCGCGGACTCCGCTCAGCATGACAATTCAGCGCTAATTTGCAAAGATGATGCCTCACTTGATGAACCATGCCCCAATTTTCAATTCACCCTTGACCTGGAGCTAGCTCCAGGTGTTACACTACGCTTGGAGGTAATGATGCACCTTGGCGCCGCTCAAAACCTTTGCCAAAGAAGTCATCCTGGCCGCGACCGAACTTTAGATAGAAAGAATTGGAGGCAATTTCCTGGAAATGAAGTACGTAAAACTTGGCAACACCGGATTGGATGTATCCCCAGTTTGTTTGGGAGCGATGAGTTTTGGCATGGCCGAAAACTGGGTTCACAATACCTGGGCGCTAAACGAAAAGGACAGCCGCGCGATTATCAAACGGGCGCTGGATTTAGGCGTCAATTTTTTTGATACGGCCAATGTTTACGCCTTTGGCAACAGCGAGGAAATCCTTGGCCGGGCGTTAAACGACTTTGCCAATCGGGATGATGTGGTCATCGCCACAAAGGTGTTTGGCCTGATGAGTCAGAGACCCAATGACGGCGGCCTTTCCCGCAAACATATTCTCAGCCAGGTAGACCAAAGCCTGAAACGACTCGGTACCGATTACATTGATCTTTACATTATCCACCGTTGGGATTACAACACCCCCATCGAAGAAACGATGGAAGCGTTGCACGATATTGTTAAAGCGGGCAAGGTGCGCTACATTGGCGCCTCTGCGATGTATGCTTTTCAGTTTCAAAGGGCGCAACATGTGGCAGAGAAGAATGGCTGGTCGCGCTTTGTTTCGATGCAGAACCATTACAATCTCATCTATCGGGAAGAGGAACGGGAGATGATACCGCTTTGTATCGAGGAAAAAATTGCGGTTACGCCCTACAGCCCACTGGCATCGGGCAGGTTGGCGCGCCCCTGGTCAGAAAGCACTCAGCGCCTGGAAACGGACCCCATTGCCAGGCAGAAATATGAGGCAACGGCCGTTGCCGACAAATCAGTTGTCGAGCGCGTGGCGGAGGTCGCCGCCAAACAAGGTGTGTCCATGGCCCACATCGCTCTGGCCTGGCTGCGGCATAAAAGCCCTGTTGTTGCGCCGATCATCGGAGCTACTAAGATGTCGCATCTGGAAAGCGCGGTCGAGTCTCTGGCGGTCAAGTTAATGGTCGAAGATATTGCTTACCTGGAAGAACCGTATGTACCCCATTCAATCGTTGGGCTGATTCCGTACGCAGAAACCCGGTCAAGATAAACCCTGTTTGGCGTCAAAGACCGCGCTGGCACGATCCGGCGCGATATGCCAAAATGGTCCAAACAGAACTCTTGCATCGTCTACCGGGTCATTCCCAACGCCGCCCACCATGCCGATCAAGACAACCCGGCGTTTACCAATCAGGCGATAGCGGCGTGTTTACGCGAGAAAATAGCGGGCGAAAGCCATTGGCCGAAGCCCTGATAGATTTTTAGCGAAGTATCCACCTATGAAACAGACCTTGCTTTTACTCTTCATATTGTCCCTGTTCTTCCTCGGCGGCTGCCTGGGGAGCGGTGAAGCGGCGCCGGCCGACCGCCCTGAGTTAAGCGATTGCCAGCTCACCGGAGGCGTCCGGGCGCAGTGCGGCGCGATTACGGTGTTGGAAGATAGAGAGGGGCCGGAAAACGGCCGTTCCCTCTCCATCCACTTCGCCCTCTTG
>CAYONK010000292.1:0-6332 GCA_964405285.1 uncultured Ardenticatenaceae bacterium | reverse complement strand
GCAGCCTGCTCGGCAAAATCATCCGCCTGGACGTAGATGGCGTGACCGGCTCGACCAACTACCTGATCCCGCCGGATAATCCGTTTGTGGGCGACCCGGCCGTGCGCGATGAAATTTGGGCGCTGGGCCTGCGCAATCCCTGGCGCTTTAGCTTCGACCGGGCCACCGGAGACCTGTACATCAGCGACGTAGGGCTTGGTCTATACGAAGAGATCAACTTCCAACCGGCCGGCAGCCCTGGCGGCGAGAATTATGGCTGGCGCTGCTATGAGGGGAACCAACCCCACAACCTGGATGGTTGCGGCCCAAGTCAAGATTACACCTTTCCCATCCACGCCTACCCCCATTATCAGGGCAGCGCCTTTCTGGGCTGTTCCGTGACCGGGGGATTCGTCTATCGTGGCAGTTGGTCACCGGCGCTCATCGGCCATTACATCTTTGGCGACTATTGCAGCGGTAACTTCTGGGCCATCTCGCCAGACGGGCAGGGTGGCTGGAGCCTGATCGCCTTGGGGCAACTGTTGGTGAACGTCAGCGCCTTCGGCGAGGGGGCGGATGGGGAACTGTACGCCGCCGGTCATGGCAATGGCAACATCTACCGCTTGAAGGCGCAGCCCACCACCCCCAACGTCAGCCTGAGCGCTTTCGCCAGCGGGTTTAGCAATCCGATTGGCGTTGTCAACAGCGGCGTGGACGGAGACGGCCGTTTGTTTGTCGTGCAACAAGGCGGGCTGATTCGCATCTTGCAGAGCGACGGCTCCATTCGCCCCACCCCCTTCCTCAGCCTGGTGGGGCAGGTGAGCGGCGGTTCGGAGCAAGGGCTGCTGGGGCTGGTCTTCCATCCGGATTACGCCAACAACGGCTACTTCTACGTCAATTACACCAATCTCAGCGGCCACACCGTCATCGCCCGTTACACCGTCAGCAACAGCGACCCCCACGTGGCAGACCCGGCCAGCCAGTTGGTCTTGCTCACCGTCAACCAACCCGCCACCAACCACAACGGCGGCGACCTGCATTTTGGGCCGGACGGCTATCTCTATATCGGTTTGGGGGATGGCGGCCCCAGCATTTATGGTCAGGATATGGCCTCTTTGCTGGGCAAAATGTTGCGGATTGACGTGAATGCCTCCGGCGGGCTGTCGCCTGACTGCGGCAGCGGGAGCAACTATTCCATCCCGGCGGACAACCCCCTCATAGATGGACCGGGTGGCACGTGCGACGAAATCTGGGCTTCCGGGCTGCGCAACCCCTGGCGCTTTAGCTTCGACCGCCACCTGGGCGACCTGTATATCGCTGACGTTGGTCAAAACCAGTGGGAGGAAGTTAACCGGCAGGCGGCCGGCAGCGCGGGGGGCGAGAATTATGGCTGGCGCTGCTACGAAGGCAATGCGCCCTTTAATTTAACCGGTTGTGGCCCTGCCAGCAATTACACCTTCCCGATCTTTGAGTATAGCCACGCGCAGGCAAATTGTTCGGTGACAGGAGGGTACGTGTACCGGGGCAGCCAATATCCCGCTTTGTGGGGGCATTACCTGGTTGCGGATTATTGCAGCGGCCGTTTTTGGGCTTTGCATCCTGATGGGGATGGGGGCTGGCAATCTGTGGTGCTTGGTCAGCTCCTTTCTACCTGGAGCGCCAGCAGCTTTGGCGAGAACGTGGCTGGGGAATTGTTTGTCAGCCACCGGGGGAATGGCACGATTTATCGGGTGCAGGAGAACACGCCGCTGCCTCCACCGCCAACAGCGACCCCAACGCCCACACCGACGGTGACGCCAACCGCCACGCCGCTGCCGGACTTCGATTGGTTTAGCTACCTGCCACTGATCAGCGCGGAAACGGACGAGCAGGAGACCCCAACGTCCACACCGACGCCGGAGGAATAGGCGGGGTGTTTTGGGGAGATTAGAGATTGAGAGATTGGAGATTGGGGAGGTGGCAATCTCCAATCTCCAATCTCCAGTCTCCTACTTGCAATCTTATGGTTTGAGGATGTGGGGGAGGTATATTTCGTAATCTCCGGCAACGGCCGTTGTCGTCAGGAGGCTCACGGCCGTTATCGAGGGATCGCCCAGTGAGGTGACGGTGAGGATGGCGCTATCTTGTTCGGCGTGAACGGCCGTTTCCGGGATGCTCACAATCACGGCGATCTCGGCCGACTCGCCAGCGCCTAACGTTACGCTCGGTGGAGCAGCGGCGGCCCAGGCATTGTCGCTCAGGCTGATGTTGAAGGTGTCGGTAACGCTGCCGCTGTTGCTGATGGTCAGCGTGTAGGTGACGGTGCTGCCGGGCGCGCCGATCCTGTGGGCTGATGGCGGCGTCACCTCCACTCCGTAAGCCGCCGCCGTCGTGGTTAGCGTCGCGCTGGCGCTGATTTCCGGGTCGCCGGCCGAGGTCGCGATCACATTCAGGCTGTCGCTGCTGGCGTGAACGGCCGTTATCGGCACAGTCACGCCAATCGCCAGGGCCGCCGCTTCATTCGCCGCCAAAGTCACGCTTTCCGGCGCTGTCGCCGGCCAGAGGTTGTCGCTGAGGCTGATGGCGAAGGTGTCGCTGACGTTGCCGGTGTTGCTGATGGTCAGGGTATACGTCACCACACTGCCCGGAGCGCCGGATTGGGCAACGGCCGTTGGGTCTAAGGCCACCCCATACACATCTGGCGCAGCCGGAGTGATTGGCACAAACATCGGACCGGAGAAGCAGGGGTAAGTCTCCGGGTTTGGCTCGCCAGACACCGTCCAGCAATAATGGCGGCCCGGATTCACCTCTGTGACCATTTGCGGCACATACCAGATGACGATGTTCTGGTTGGCGATGGATTCGCCATTGACGTAGTTGTGCGGCCCTTGCTGATGGTCGCTGTTGCAGCAGGAGCCGATGACCCCCATGTCCGTATCGCCCTCGTTCGGTTTGTGTTGGGTAACGTAGAGGTAAGCGAAGTCGCCCCGGCCGCCATCACCAAATTGCCCCTGGCCCGGCTCCAGATAATAGCCATAGCCAGACGGATGCGAGACGCGCCATTTATACCCTTCCGGCGTATAAGGGGCAGCCTGCAACTGCCAGAACTCCACATCTTGCTCCAACCAATTTTCGCCATTCCAGATGGCAAAGGAGTTGTCCGCTGAGCCATTGACGGCGATATCTATGCGGACCACCGGCCGGTAGGTGGCGTTCGTGCCACAGCCTTTGCCATAAGCGCCACTGACGACGCGAAAACGGCCGTCGTTATAAAATTGAATGCGCTGGTCGTAACGGTAATGGCAACCGCTTCCCCAGGAACTCATGCGGAAATCCTGCACCACTTCAAAGCCAATCACTTCCGTCCTGGAGTCCATCAGGTCTAAAATTTGCGTGTCTCCATAGGGGTAAATCTGGAAACCGCCGCCAGTGCCGCCGCAGCCGGTAGAATCCACAAACCCGGTGCTGCCGTACGAAGCGTGCCATTCAACCAATTTCACGTTATTGAGGACCGGCACACCCTGGTAGCTCACCGTATGGACGCGCAAGCCGTCTGTGCCGGTGGTCTGGTAGCTCAATTGCCAGCCCGCCCGTTGGACCTCGCCTGGGGCCGGGCAGCCTTGCGGAACGGCGGGCATCGGGCTGATTGGGCCATCAGGCGTCATCTCTGTCCAATGGATACCTACCAGTTGCTCTTCGGTTAAATCCACAACCGCCCAGAGAAAGCGGTCGCCCATGTTGAAGGTGGGGGCGGCGCACAGGTGACCTTCGTCGCAAACCGTGCCCGGCATCCCGGCCGGGACTGCGGCGATTTCAACCTGGCGGGGCCGAAAACCGAGCGCCGCGATGACTTCCGGATGGGTGGCAGCGATTTCCACAGCCTGGTCGGCCAGCCGCTTGTTGATACCCGGCTGCACGCCGGGCTGACGCAGCACGTCTAGCACTTCGCCGGTGTCGCTGTTGACGATGGCCAGAATCGCCTCGTTGTCGTCGAAGTTGTAGATTTCTACCTGGAAGCAAACGGCCGTTGCGCAGGCCGCGCTCGCCGGAGTGAATTGGCCCAACACGTCGCGCACGCCAAACACTTCGGTACGACGGGCGGCTGTGTAAGCCGCCACGCGCCCATCGGCCAGGGCCAATTCCTGGGCCGCCTGTTGTTCCTGGGTAGCCGTCTGGTCGAGCGGCCGGGACGTGGCTTTGCCCCGCGCGGTTTGGGCAGGCGAGAGGAAGAAGGAGAGGAAAACGGCCGTTGGCAGCAAAATCAGCGCAACCAGGGCAGACGTACGGAACAGGCTTGTTCGATTCATTTGTTTAGCCACCTTTTATGTTCAGTTCAGGGATGCCGGTATGGGGTGTATGGTTCGTTACAATGGGGGGACATTTTAACGACCCAGGGGCGATCTGTAAAGGGCTACAACGATTTCGCAGTATGGCAAAGGGGAAAAGGGCGGCGACCGCGCACGGCCTTTTTCCGGCGCTGTCTCACCCGGCAGACCTTGAAATGGGCTGGGGTTGGGGGTGAAGGTGGGGAAACGGCCGTTTCTCCGGCCGGCTCATGGGAGAATTGGCTGATTGGTTGCCGGAGGGGAAGGAGCAACTGCGTCAGTGAGCCGTCAGCATCAAGCCAGCCATTCGATGATCAGAGATGAAGCAAGCGCCCGAAATTCCGGATCGCCTGTGACAAGAATCGCCGATTGCTCCTGAGCCAATGCAGCGGCAAAAGCGTCAGCATAAGCGATAGGGTAGCAGGCTTTCAGGTTAGCGGCAGCCAACGCGCGCTCACGGGTCACTTCAAAGAACTCGATTCCAGCGTTATCCAGATAAGCCAAGACGTTACGCGCCCGCTCTACATTCCAGCGCCGCTCAACGATATAGGCCACTTCGCCCAGATTGATCAGGCTCATGCTTACTTGGACATTGCCACGCAAGGCTTCTTGCAGGACAGCGGCTACCCGTTCCGCGCCCCTTTCTCCTTTGAGTAAAGCGAGGATTGCATAACTGTCCAACACGTAGCGCAAATCAGACATCGGCGTCTTCCTGCACTTTAGCTTGTTGGCGATCTGCTAACAAGTCGGCTGTAAGCGATGGACCATCGGCCAGCATCCCCTGCAGCGCGGCAACCGGGTCTGCTGGTACTGGCACAATCGCCAACCCGCCACCATAATCCACCAATCGCACCTGGTCGCCAGGTAGCAAATGGTATTTTTGGCGAAACGCTTTAGGGATAACGACCCAACCTTTTTCCGAAATTGTCATCATTGACATACTAAATCCCCTGTTTGTTATACGAATATCATTTTCAGTATAACGAGCGTCGCAAATGATGTCAATATGAGCGGCGCAGGAACCTAACCAATCGCTTGACAAACGGCCGTCCCCCCCTATAATGCCCCAATTTTGTTGACGATTGACGATTGACGATTGACGATTGGGGTCACGCTTCAATCATAAATCCCAAATCGTCAATCGTAAATGGAGATGTTTTATGAGCGATAAAATCCCCGTCGGCATCCTGGCCGCAACCGGTTCCGTCGGCCAGCGCTTTATCATGCACCTGCTTGACCACCCCTGGTTTGAGATCGCCGCCCTCACCGGCTCGGAGCGCACGGCCGGACGGCCGTTTGCCGAAGGCGTCAACTGGCTGCTCGATGGCGACCCACCGGAACAGGTCGCCGATATGATCGTCCAACCCACCGAGCCGAATCTGGAGCCGCGCGTCCTCTTTTCCGCCCTGCCCACGTCCGACGCCCGCGAGTTGGAGCCGAAATTTGCGGCGGCCGGCTACGCCGTGCTGACCAACGCCTCCCCCTTCCGCATGGACCCACTCGTTCCCCTGCTCATCCCGGAGGTGAACCCGGACCACACGGCCGTTATCCCCCACCAACAAGCGGCCTATGGCTGGCCCGGCTACATCGTCGCCAACGCCAACTGCTCCACCACCAGCATCGTGCTGCCGATGAAGATTTTGCATGAGGCGTATGGGTTGGAAACGGCCGTTGTCGTCACCATGCAGGCCATCTCCGGCGCGGGCTACCCCGGCGTGCCCTCGCTGGACATCATGGACAACATCATCCCCTACATCGGCGGGGAAGATGGCAAATTGGAGACGGAGCCGCGCAAGCTGTGCGGCAAACTGGTGGATGGGGCGTTTGAATTGGCCGACTTCAAGGTGAGCGCCCAGGCGAACCGCGTGCCGGTGATTGATGGGCACATGGGCAGCGTCTCCGTCAAGCTCAAGCAGCCGGTCACGCCAGAGGAGGCCATCGCCCTCTTCCAAAACTGGCAGCCGCCAGAAATCTGCCAAAAGCTGCCCACCATGCCCGATCCTGTCCTGATTTACCGGCCGGAACCGGACCGGCCGCAGCCGCGCAAAG
>CAYONK010000291.1:0-6336 GCA_964405285.1 uncultured Ardenticatenaceae bacterium | reverse complement strand
GATTGACGATTGACGATTGACGATTGACGATTGACGATTGACGATTGACGATTGACGATTGAACCAACTACCAGCCACCAGCTACCAGCCACCAGCTACCAGCCCTCAGCCGTGTGAACGCACAAAAGCTGCCCCTGGGATACACAAATCGTGGCGGTTTCCGCTTCCATGACGTTGCTGACGCCGCGAGCCGGACCGAAGGCGAGCGTTTCTTCGCGCAGGGGCCAGACCAGGCCGGTGGTAGCCTGAATGCGCACGTCGCCGCCGAGGGGGATGAGGGAGATGAGGTCGCCGGGTTGGCCGGAAACGGCCGTTTCCCCAACCCCTATCAACCACGCCCTTTCTCGTTCGGTCCGCAGTTCAATCTGGCGTCCGGCCAGTTTGGGGTGGGCGAGCAGGAGGATGTTTGCCAGGGTCTGGTCCAGGCGACCACCCAACGCGCCGAACACCCAGATGGGCGCGTCGCTCTCCGTCAGGGCGTACAACAAGGCCAGCTCCAGGTCCGTTTCGTCCTTGTGCGGCGAGTGGTGGATGCGGGAAACGGCCGTTTCCGCCAACCACACCTCTAACTCTGGCGACACTGAATCCATGTCGCCGATCAACACGTCTGGCAGCCGCCCCAGCGCAAACAGGTGGCGCGTCCCACCATCGGCGGCGATGATCAAGCTGGCCTGGGGCAATAACGGCCGTAGCCACTCATCCCCCTCAATTTCTCCGTTGGCGAACACAAAAACTGTCATGGTAACTGTGAAACCTGCGTCAATTGTATTGGTCAAGAATGAGTAAAACCGCTTAGCGCAACAGCGCAGAGGCTTTCGCGAAAACTCTGCGTCTTTTACCCCTTTGCGTTAAAAATTTTCATACGATCAATTCGTAACCAATACAGAAATCTGCGTCAATCTGCGGATCGAACAGGTAAACAAAAAGCCACCCGGTTCGGGTGGCTTTTGGTAGCAATGGATTTCGCCTCATTCCTACGCCGGCATTACCCGGATCAGGTTCGCAGGTCGGCGGCGAATCAGGCCACCCTCTCAGCCGGGCTTACCCCAGCTCCCTGTGCGTATCACGTCGCCCGGCGGGCGACTTTGTCAAGGTGGAAATAGTATAAGCGTAACGGCCGTTCTACGCAAAAACGGGCACGCCATCACAGCAATTCTCAATTTGGGCTTGGCATTTGCGTAACCAGGCCAATTTCTACGCTATTCACGCTTAAGTGTCATGCTGAGCGAAGCGAAGCATCCCTACGGCCTCGGATTTTCCAGGAGAACGGGATGCTTCGGAGGACCTCAGCATGACATCTTTCTTCTCAAATTGAGAATTGCTGACGCCATCACGCCGGATCAGATGCGGTCTGCAATTGCTCCTTCTGTTCGGTCGGCGTGTACACCCAGCCCCATGGCGTGCCAATCCAGCGCAGCAAGAAGTAATCCAGGCCAATGTGCCCGGCCACTTTCCAGGCCATAATCAGCGCTACCGCAATCACAAAGAGCATCGGATTGGTGCTGGCGCTGCCGGCCATCATAAAATTCCAGTTCATCAGCGCGCCAAAAAAGGCGGCAATGCCGGTGAAAGCCCCTAAAATCAGGGCAATGCCCACCAACACTTCGCCATAAGTCACCAGCGGCGCAAACCAGGTATACGCTCCGGCATCCAACAAAGTTTGCAGAAAACTGCGATACCAATCAAAGGCGATAGGCGGGCGGCCAGTCTCAGGAACCGCAACCGCATTTTGCCAAAAACCGCGCAACGCCTGACCGCCATCCATCCAGGCCGGATTGCCCACCTTGCCCCAACCAGACGACAGCCATTGCCAGCCCAGCCAGACGCGCAAGACCAGCCACACCCAACCGGCGCGGGGATCATTTAACAAGGTTTTGACAATCTTGGGATCATCAATCACTTCTCCTCTACGAGTGGTGAGTTTTGCCATGTTCGTTTTTCTCCTTGTAAAAGCATCTATAACAGGCTGCCCCCACCCGGTATTGCTGCCATCATAGCTGATCTGGTCCCAGGGCGCTAAACGCTTAAGGATTTTGTCATGAATCAGAGCAGGAGGGGATCGGCCACTTCTTGCATCATCCGCATATCCCTCTATCATTAGCCTCAGGTGAACACATACCAGATTGCTTGAGGAAAACAAAGAGAATGGCCCAACCCAAAGAGGATTTTTTCAGCGAACTACAAGCGGAACTACGCCAGGTTTGGGTGGCAACGCAGAGCGCCTGGTCTGGCGCGGGCGTGGCGACGCGCAATTGGCTGCGTCGGCTACGCCGGGTGACGGTGGATTATGTGGTCATGCCGGTGGGTGGGCCGCTGCCGGAGCGAAATGGCCCGCCGCGCGGCTTTATCGAACGGCAGCTTCCCTTGCCGCCGCCGCCGTTGAGTTTGGAGATGATTAACGGCCGTTTCCAAACCATCGCCGACGCCGCCAACGTCAAAGGCGTCATTCTCGTCCTCCAAGAATTGAGCGCCGGGCTGGCCAGCCTGCAAAATTTACGCCGCGCCATCCTGCGGCTGCGGGCGGCGGGCAAAGAGGTCATCGTCTACACCCCCTACCTCAACCTGCCCCACTACTACCTCGCCACCGCCGCCGACCGGATCGTCGCCCCGCCCAGCGCCCAATTCGACGTGTTTGGCCTGCGTCTGGAAGCGACCTATCTCAAAGACGCCCTGGCTCAGATTGGCGTGCAGTTCGACGTGGTGCAAATTTCTCCCTACAAAACCGGCTACAACCGCCTGGGCAACAGCGATATGACCCCGGAGGAGCGGGCGCAACTGACCTGGCTGCTCGATGACCGCTACGATCAACTGACGGCCGAGATGGCCGAAGGGCGCAATCTCAGCCAGGCGGCCATGCAAGCGCTGATAGACCGCGCGCCTATGTTCGCCCCAGACCTGCTGGCCGAAGGGCTGGTGGACGCCCTGGCCTATGAAGACGAACTGGCCCACTGGCTGGCCGCGCCCGCTGCCGAAGCAGAAGCGCCAAACGGCGAACGCCCCATAGCCAAACTGGTCGCCTGGCCAGAGGCGCGCCGTTTGCTGCTGGAAAAAGCGCGTCGCCGTCAGCGCCAATTCATCGGCGTCGTCAGCCTGGAGGGGAGGATTATGATGGGGCCGAGCCGCCAACCGCCGATTGACCTGCCGATCCCATTCATCGGCGGGGAAATCGCCGGGGAGGAGACACTGCTCGCCCTACTACGGCAGGCCGAAGAGATGGAGGAGATGGCCGCGCTCATCTTCCACGTGGATTCCGGCGGTGGCTCCGCCCTGGCTTCCGATCTGATTGGGCGGCAAATCGAGCGAATCAGCCGGAAGAAGCCGGTGCTGGTCTACATGGGCAACACGGCCGCTTCCGGCGGCTACTACGTCAGCGCTCAGGCGCGGCACATCATGTGCCAGAGCGGGACGATCACTGGCTCGATTGGGGTGATTCATGCCCGTCTCAGCACCAACGCCCTCTATGAGAAGTTGCATCTGAATCAGGTGAGCTTACAGCGCGGGGAACGGGCGGGCCTGTATGAAAACAACGCCCCGCTCACCGAAGAGGAGCGGGAGATTTTCTGGTTGAGTATCTCCAAGATTTATAAGGAGTTTAAGCAGGTGGTGGCCAACGGCCGTTCTCTCCCCCTCGAAACGCTCGACCCCATTTGTGAAGGGCGGGTCTGGACAGGGCGGCAGGCGCAAGAGCATGGGTTGGTGGACAGCTTCGGCGATTTTGAAGACGCCATTCAGAAAGCGACCGAGTTAGCCGGTATAGAATGGGATGATCGGGTGCGCCTGCCTGTGGTGAACTTGTATGAGCGCGACGGCCGTTATCACCTCCCCCAACCTTTCGACCCCGACCAGTCCCCGGACGAGAAACTGGCGGAAATTACCCGGCTGCTCTCTGGCGAACGGTGGCGGGAATTAAACGGCCATGCGCTTCTGCTGATGCCATTTACGCTGACCAGCCCCTAACTCCCTTCGGCTAACGCCTCCCCCGCTCCGGCCATGCGCCAGACCAGAAAGAGGAACAGGCCAAACGGCCCCGACATCAGGGTGAACAGCAGCGCCGGAATGCGCACCCAGGCGGGCGCGTCCAGGCGGCGGCATTGGCGATAAATCCAGGCTCCGGTGAACAGGTCTAACGCCAACATATGGGCCCAGCCGGCCGCCGCCCCCTCGCGGCTGCTCAAGCCCTGCCGCACACCCTCTAACGTGGTAAAATCGGGCAGCTTTTCGCCCGACCCGGAGCGCATCGCCGCAATCAGCGCGAAGAAGTATTGCAGCCCGGCAAAGGCAAAGATGACACTGGACCGGCTGGCCCGCTCGGTGAGCGGATGGTTGGGCGCGAACATCATCGCCAACCACAAGGGCATGGGAAAGGTGTTGATCCATCTAAAAAAAGTTTCCATGGGGTTCTCCTTATTGATAATTGGGGGATTGGAGATTAGAGATTGGAGATTGCGCAATCTCCAATCTCCAATTCCCAATCTCCATCTTTTGCACAATCTTCACGGTAAATCATGAGTGAGTCAACGCTATTTAAGGATCAGTTAAACGAGAGGCTGGCGGTGGCATTTGGGCGAGCGATTCGCAGCGTCTATGCCGACTTTGACGAGGCGGCGTTTGTGGCGCAAATCGCGCCGCAGTTGCCGCCGCTGGAATTGAAGGAGCGGGTGGCGGTGTTCAGCGCGGCGCTGCGCGACCATTTGCCGGGGGAGTATGGAACGGCCGTTTCCCTCCTCCTGCAACTCCTCCCACCCGAAACGCCGCCAGAAACAGGCATTATCAACGGCGATCTGGGCTGGGCCTTGTGGTCCGTCGCCCACTTCGTCGAAGTCTATGGCCTGGACGATTTTGCTGTTTCGATGGGGGCGATGCACGCCATCACCAAGAGCTTCTCCTGCGAGTTCGCCATCCGGCCGTTTCTGGTGCGCTATCCGGAGCAAACCCTGGCGGTGCTGGCCGATTGGACCGCCGACCCCAGCCCCCACGTGCGCCGATTGGTCAGCGAAGGGACACGCCCGCGCCTGCCCTGGGGGATGCGCCTCAACCAGTTCATCACCGATCCGACCCCGGCGCTGGCCCTGCTGGAACCGCTGAAAAACGACCCGTCGGAGTATGTGCGCCGCTCAGTAGCCAATCACCTGAACGACGTGACGAAGGACAACCCGGAGGCGGCCTTAGCCACTCTACGCCGCTGGAACGAAGGCGACCCCTCGCCGGAAGTGGCCTGGATCACCCGCCACGCCTTGCGCTCGCTGGTCAAGGCGGGCCATCCCGACGCCCTCGCTTTGCTTGGCTTCGGCGCGCCCCAGGTGCGCCTGAGCGATTTCACGATCAGCCCGCCCGCCATCCAGATGGGCGAAGCAGTGACGGTCAGCTTTACGCTGCACAATGAGACGGCCGAGGCGCAGCAGTTGGTGGTGGATTATGTGGTCCATTTTGTCAAAGCAAATGGCTCAACGAGTGGCAAGGTGTTTAAGTTGAAAACGGCCGTTCTCCCCCCACACGCCACTCTCCCCATCCGCAAAACTCACAAAATCGCCCCCATCACCACCCGTCGCTACTATCCTGGCGTCCACCGCCTGGAGATTCAGGTGAATGGGCAGGTGTTGGGCGGCGACCAATTTGAGCTACGGGTGTGAGAGTTTTTAATATAAAGGAACAAAGGAACAAAGAGACAAAGGAGAAAACCTTTATCCTTTGTTCCTTTGTAATAAATCACTACCTCTGAGAGAAGAGCAAATGGACCTCAACTCGCTACGCGAAAAATTGATGACAAAACCAGGAGCGACGGAAGAGACCCCCTTCGGCCCGGAGGCGTTGGTCTTCAAGGTGCGGGGCAAAATGTTCGCCCTGGTCGCCTGGCAAGAAAACCCCTTGAGCATCTCGCTGAAATGCGACCCCGACGAGGCGCTTTTCTTGCGCGACCTCTACCCGTCCGTCCGCCCTGGCTATCACTTGAACAAACGCCATTGGAACACCATCACCCTGGATGGCTCCGTACCCGACGCCGAACTGGGGCAGATGATTGACGATTCCTACGCTCTCGTCGTTCGTGGCTTGCCGAAAGCGCAGCAAGACGTGTTGCACACGGGTGAAAGCGGGTAAACAGAGGCTTTTATCGCCGTCAATCGTGTCCTGATCGTTTAGATGAGTTAAAATGGTAGCCAACACCGCAACAAGGAGGTCGAGATGGATCCGCTTGGTTTATTTGTGATGGGAATTATTTTCATCCTGTGGGCTGTCGCCGCCATTGTGCCCAGCATTCAGCGCAAACGCGAAGAGCAGGCCGGGCAACGGCCGTCTTCAGACAATGAATAAGAAGCGGGGGAGCAGGGGGGCGGAGGA
>CAYONK010000290.1:0-6345 GCA_964405285.1 uncultured Ardenticatenaceae bacterium | reverse complement strand
CCAGGCCGTTCAGATATAGCAGTCGTCTTACCATGTGGTTGGGTTGCTCGTTGGTTGGGAACGAAAATTAAACAGCTTGAAGAACTGAGATTGGAGATTGGAGATTAGAGATTAGAGACTGGTTCAATCTCCAATCTCTAATCTCTAATCTCCTGGTTATCTAACCCGCGCTTCTTAGTATTGCGCCAGGTACTCGGCCAGCGCTTTGACGCTGTGAAAGTTCTCGTATACCACGTCCTCATCGGGAACCTGAATACCGAAGCGATCTTCAATAAAGCCGACCATCTGCAAAATGCCTAACGAATCAATGATCCCGGCGCTGAGCAGGTCATCGGCCGGCGTCAATTTCTCGCCCCGGCCGCGCAGCAGTTCTTCCTTCACATATTGCATTAAAGCAGTTTCTCGATCCATGATACTCTCCTGAAAAATTTAAGGTTTGTTGATAAGCGTAGGCTCTCTGTAAGGCGTTTTAGCTCTTACGCCTGGCCGACGCTGGCCTGCAAAGCGCGCCGGTCTATTTTACCCGTCGAAGTGCGGGGAAAGGCGGCCAGGACGTGGATTTTAGCGGGAACGGCGTATGGCGGCAGCCGGTCGGCGACAAAATTAGCCAGGGTGTCCGCTTGCGGAACCTGCCCATCCTTGCCGGTCACGGCCGCTTCGATGAGATTGCTGCCCTGACCATCCGGCACGGGATAAACGGCCGCTTCCTCCACCATCTCATGGGCCAACAGCGCCACCTCGATTTCGTCCAATTCCACCCGGTAGCCGCGTGTTTTAATCTGGCGGTCCTTGCGCCCCAGGTATTTCAGGTTGCCGTCGGGCAGCCGCTGCACCAGATCGCCGGTGTGGTAGAAGACATCTTCCAGGTAGCCAAAAGAGGGCCGCCGATAGAACCCGGCGTCGGTGCGCTCTGGCATAGCCCAATAGCCGCGCATCACCACCCCGCCGCGAATGAGCAACTCGCCGGTCGCGCCTTCCGGGACGGGCTGATTGTCCGCATCTACAATCAACGCCTCGACATTGGCGCACGGTTCGCCGATGGGGATGGGTTCGTCAGTTTCCGGTGGGGCGTCTACGTGGTAGAAGGTGCAGACGTTGGTCTCGGTGGGGCCATAGAGGTTGCTGAAACGCACGCCGGGCAATGCTTCCATCAATTCACGCAGATGCTTGGAGGGGAAGACCTCGCCGGCGAAGAGGAGCCAGCGCAAGGCGCTGAGGTCGCGGGCCGGCAGCCCGCCCCGTTGCAGCAGTTGAATCAGGGCGAAGGGGACAGAGTACCAGACGGAGATGCGCTCGTCTTGCATCAGCTTGGCCAGGCTGGCCGGGAATTTGGTGATCGCTTCGGGGATGATGACGGTGGTCGCCCCGGCCTGCGCCGCGGCGAAGAAGTCGAAGGTGCTAAGGTCGAAGTGGAGCGGGGCGTGGTTGGAGAGGCGGTCTTCGTGGGTGAGGCCGTAGGTGTGCGCTCCCCATTGGGCGAAGCTGAGGCCGCTGCGATGGGTGTGCATGATGCCTTTGGGGTCGCCGGTGGAGCCGGAGGTGTAGAGGATGTAGGCCAAATCTTGCTCGGTCAGGCTGATGGCGGGCGGTTGGTCGGTGGCGGCGTTGGCGACGTCTTCCCAGGAGAGACAACGGCCGTTCCACCCCGCTCGCTCGTCCACCCCCACCAGGCACGCCACGCCGCTCGGCTCATCCAGCAGGCCAGACTGATCCAGCTTCATCTCCGCTGTGACCAGGTGGCGAATCTGGCAGTTGCCGATAACGTAGCGGGTGCGGGCTACCGGGGCGAAGGGGTCCAGAGGAACGTAAGCGCCGCCTGCTTTCATGATACCGTAGAGGGCAACGGCCGTTTGCAGCCCCTTATTCATATAAATCCCCACCCGGTCGCCGCGTTGCAAGCCCTGTTCGCGGAGCAAGTGGGCCAGCCCATTGCTCTGCCGGGCCAGCTCGGCGTAGCTCATACTTTGACCGGAGAAGCGCACTGCCTCATGGTCCGGGTAAAGGGCGGCCGCGCGATCCACTGCGTGAAAAAGTAAAAAATTCATTAGGATGTCCTGGAGTGTCACTCGTGTTGCTTGTTTGTCTTGCGCAGCAAAATGTAGCCTTCAGACCTTGCCATGCTGCTTACAAACCAAGCATCCGGGCGATGATGTTGCGTTGAATGTCGGAGGTGCCGGAGTATAACATACCGCCAATCGCGTCGCGCAGGTCGCGTTCCACCTCGAACTCGGTGGTGTAGCCCCAACCGCCAAAGGTGCGGATGGCGTCTAGCCCGGAGGCGACAAAGGTTTCGGCCAGGTAGAGTTTGGCGATGGCGGCTTCGAGAACGGCCGTTTTCCCCTCACTCTTCAACCAGGCCACCTTATACAGCAGCAAGCGGGCCGTCTCCAGCCGCACCTTCATATCCACAATCCGGTTCGCCACCGTCTGGAACTTGCCAATCGGCTGACCAAATTGCTCCCGCTCCCGCGCATAGGCGATACTCAGCTCCAACTGCCGCTCCATCGCCCCCACGTGGCTGCCCAAAATGCAGGCCCGCTCCCACTCCATCGAATCCTTAAAGATATTGGCCCCTGCACCCACCGGACCCAGCCGATTCTCCTCCGGGATAAAACAATCCTGGAAAATCTGCTCCCCCATCGGCGAGGTGCGCAGCCCCAGCTTCTCAATCGTGCGGCTGATGGTGTAGCCCGGCGCGCCCGTCTCCACCACAAAGGCCGTCACCCCCCACATCCCGCGCTTCGGGTCCACTGTGGCAAAGACCACCGCCAGATCGGAGACCGGCCCATTGCTGACAAAGGTTTTCGCCCCATTCAAGACGTAACCCCCTTCCACCTTGTCCGCCCGCGTGCGCATACTGTAGGCGTCGGAGCCGGAGTCCGGTTCGCTCATGCCATGCGCCCCGATCAACTCGCCCCGGCACATGCCAGGCAGATACTTTTGCTTCACCGCCTCGCTGCCAAACTTCAAGATGGGCATCATCACGCTCCACATTTGGGCGTTGATTCCAAAAATGACGCCATTGTCGCCAGAACCATAACCGAGCGCTTCCATCGCCAACATCGTCGTCAGAATGTCGGCGTCGGAGCCGCCATACTGCTCCGGAAAAGGCAAGCCGATGATGCCGAAGCGGGCCAGCTTTTGCCAGCTCTCGCGGGAAAATTCGCCCGCCTGGTCGCGCTCCATAAGCCCCTGATTCAGCTCGTTTTTGGCAAAATCTACCACAGCCTGGCGGAAAGTAAGCTGTTCTTCAGACCATGAAAAATCCATTGGTGTACTCCTTGATGGTGGTGGCCGGTAGCTGGTGGCCGGTGGCCGGTAGCTGGTAGCTGGTGGCCTACCGGCAACCGGCCACTGGCAACCGGCTACCTACTCCTGAAAAAACTCTGCCCAGGGTGTTCCCTGGAACTGCGCCTTCAGCGCCGCGTAGTTGCTGATGGCTTCCGCCAATGGCTGGCGGGATTGTTTGTAAATGGAGGGGGCGACGGGGGCGTAGGGGACGCTCAGGAATTCCTGGATGCGCTTCATTTGCCCATCGTAGTCTCGCGCCAGTTCTTCGTAAATCACCTCGATATGGGGATGGTTGGCGAAGCGGGTGTCGAATGCCTCCTCGTAGGCGCGGGTGCGCTCGAAGTCGGCCAGGCATTCGGCGTAGTCGAGGGTGACGGCGACGGGCTTTTCTTTTTGCCCGCTGGTGTTCACCCAGGAGTCGGTGAGTTCGGCCCGTTTGCGCGAGAGGTGGGTTTTGAGAATGTTGCGCCGCTTGAGGTGGATGACGCGCAGGTCGCCCATTTGCTCCAAATAGGGCCAAACGGCCGTCCAATTCCCCTCTTCGGCGTGATAGTAGAAAATTTTGAAGCCGACAGCGGCCGTAGCGGCCGGGTATTTGCGGAAGAGTTTCGTTTGCAGAAAGGCGACCGGGTCATTTTGGAAGAGGGGTAGCAATTTTTCGGACTGCAAATGACCGATGTGGTCCCAATCCAACGAGTCCGGGCTGCGGAAAACCTCGCCAAAGGCTTCGATGGCCGGGTGATCGTTGAGCAGGCTGCGCAGCAGGTTGGAGCCGACGCGGGAGCGGCCGAGGACGATGAACTTTGTATAATCGGTATGGCCCGATTTGACGCCGAGGTCAAGGGCCAGGTTTCGTAGATTCAAGCGCATTCTATTCCAGTCTATCAGAGAAGCCATGATTGTTTAGCTGTCAGGCGGAGGCAGCAACGGCCGTTTCCAAATACCCCTCCACCGTCGCCGCCGCCTTGTCCCAGTTCCAGTTCTGCACTGCGTGGTCGCGCCCACAACGGCCGTAGGCGGCGCGGAGGGCAGCATCACCTAGCAGACGGCGTACAGCGGCGGCAAATTGAGCGGCATCGCGCTCCACTAGCAACCCCGTTTCCTCGTGCCGCACCGTCTCCTGCGTGCCGCCTTCGCGCACGGCGACAACCGGCGTACCACAGGCCATAGATTCCAGCGCTACCAGACCAAATGGCTCGCGCACCGGAGCATACAACGTCAGCGTCGCCTCATTATACAACTCTACCAGCCGTTCGTCCGTGACATTGCCCACCAGATGAAGCGTTACCCCCAGGCTGTCGGCCAACTGCTCCAGATATGCCTTTTCCGGCGGATTCTGGAAGTTGCTGGCGATGGTCAGCGGCAGCCGTTCGGCCGGTGGCATGGCAGCTAGCGCCTGGATGAGAAAGTCGAACCCTTTCAGCGGCGTCAGCGAGCCGACGGAGAGCAGCATGGGTTGTTTGGGCAGGCTCAACGGCCGGAACCAGGCTACATCCACGCCCAAATAGCTGACCTGGGATTGGACCTGGTAGATGTGGTTAACGGCCGTTTGCATAAAACCCGAATTCACCAACACCACATCCGCATTTTGCGCGTTCCGCCGATCTAACTTCTTAAGGTAAGCATTATAACGATACAGCAGCGGATCAATTTTGTTCAGGAAAGTGCGCCGGGCCGAAGCGGAGTCGTCATACGGCCGTTTCGGTTCCGCCTCATACAGGCGGCGCAGCGGTTCCTGGCAGTAATAGACCGAGGGCATCTGTCTGGCATACGTCGTCAGGGACGGGCTTTTCTCAAATTGGCAGGGATGGACAAATAGGACATCAGCGCCAACGCGCTCCAGATCATTGGCAATTTGCGCCGTCAAGCGGCCGACTCGCTGCAAATCATCCAGGCGAACAGCCTGATTCAGGCGGCCAAAAGGGGAACCATACAGGGGACGGGGTGCAAACTCATAAACCCGGTGTTCCGCGACGAAGGGGCGAATGTCGCTGAACGCATGATCAGCCGACGACAAGGTAAACACCAGGATTTCATGTCGCTCGGCCAGTCTTCTTGTTATCTCTAGTAAAGCTCGTTTTGCCCCGCCTGAAGGCAAATTATGATACAAGGCGATTCGCATGAGCCACCAAATCTTTAATAGCTAGAGCGAGAGTAGGCACTCTCGCTCTCGCTCTAGCTCAGTTGTGTCAAGCGGGTATTAAGTCGCCCATGGGGAGAAGTTGTTTCTGAAAATAGGCCAGAGTCGGGCGGGTATATTCCTCTTTGGACCATTGGCTTTCCAGATCGTCGTTGATGTGGTATTCCGACACCAATTGGCCGCGCCGGTAGCGGCGGACAATCGGGTGCAGGTAGGGGGCGTGTTCCGCGCCGTCCTCAGACGGATCGCGCTCGACGGCGAAGGGGTCGCCCATGAAGTGCCCATATTCCAGGCTGATGGTGTAGAAATGCTCGTTGTCGTTGAAGTCGCTGTGGAAGACGTAATCTTTGCGCACATCTTCGTAGTAATCGGCCGTGTCCGCCTCTTCATCAATCACCAGCACATCGCATAAAAAGCCGGGCTGCAAGAACATGGACGCGCCGGTGTTGACGCGGTTGATGACCTGCTCCATCACCACCTGGGGATCGGCCGGCAGCGTCGTCTTGGGCCAGGGCTGGCCGTGATATTTCGCCTCGAACACGTTGCTCAACGCTTCGACGTTGTGGCGGAAGCCGTGGATGAAGCCGGACATGGTGCGGCGATAGTCGCAGCCGTGCATCAGCGTCCCGGCGAAGTAGAGTCCGGGCACGTTGACCGATTCCCATTCGGGAGTCTGGTTGGGGAATTTGCCGTGGATGATCAGCTCCGGCCGGCAGCTTTCGTCGAAGATGCTGGGGTCGAAGCGGAAGCCGGTGCAGAAGATGACATGGTCGTAGGGGACAACGGCCGTTTGCCCCTTCGCGTGCGTATAAGCCAGATGCACCTGGAACTGGTTCCCATCCTTTTCTACTTGGGTGATAGTGGCGTCAATGACCGCATTTTGCGATTTTAGCTGGTAGGTATCGAGAAAATTG
>CAYONK010000289.1:0-6348 GCA_964405285.1 uncultured Ardenticatenaceae bacterium | reverse complement strand
AACTGCCAACGGTTTCAATACCACATTCGTAAGTTTGCTGCTTGATCGGATTAGGTTTCTTAGGGCCAAGCAGATGATTTAGTATGACAGGTGCTGCCGGAAAGATGGGTGACAATATGAAGAAGAGAGCGATAAATTGCCAATCTGATGACACTATGGTCCTCCTGTCCTCTCCAGTTTAATGGGTATTTGTGAAATCTGTCCCATTTATAACACATGCCAGGGACATGGGCAAAAGTATCCTGATTTTGGGCGGTGGGTTATGGTGCGGGGCAAAACGCTTTAATTTGGTAATGATACGGACCTGGCAGGTTTCCGCCAGACTTCGGACTTGCCAAACACCTCGTTAAAAATGTGTCGGGTCTTGAGAGGCTGTATAGTTACTTATTTTGTGTTATGATTTGAGCATATTAGGTTGGCAGTTTTTACTTGTACACGAGAGGCTTCCATTATGCTTGATGGGTCAATAGAAACTCAACGAATTTTGGCTGTTGATGATAATGCGTTTACGCTGCGAATTGTGCAGCATACGTTGGAGCAGGCGGGTTTTCAGGTGACAACGGCCGTTTCCGGCAAAGACGCCCTCAAAGTCATCAACCGGCACGGCATCCCCCACCTGGCTATCGTGGACCTGCACATGCCGGTGATGAGCGGCTTTGAATTCTGCCACGCCGTGCGCGAATTCAGCGATATGCCGATTATTATGCTAACGGCCGTTAGCAGCGAAGAGACCATCATCGAAGGGTTGGAGCAGTACGCCGAAGATTACATCGTCAAACCCTTCAACCCCAACGAACTCGTCGCCCGCGTCCGGCGTGTCTTACGCCGGATGGGAGATTACACCTACACGCTAGACGCCTCCACCAAAATTGACGAGCGCCTGATGGTCAACTTCCCGAATCGTGAAGCCCTCGTCGAGGGTGAATCTGTCTCGCTTACCCCGACTGAAACAAAACTGCTGTACATTCTGGTGCGTAACGCCGGCCGTATCGTCAGCACCGAGTTTCTCCTTAACCGCATCTGGCCTTTGCAAGACGCTCAGGAAGACCGGCTGCACGTTCACGTCCATCGCCTGCGCCGTAAGATAGAGACCAATCCGAACGAACCCTCCTACATCGTCGCCGAACGGGGGACCGGCTACCGCTTTAACGCCGTACCAACTTCGGCCTGACCCATGACCCGGTAAACAAAAAAGCCGCAGACGCCTGCGGGCGTCTACGGCCGTTACCTGAATCAAACAAAAGTGTCTTAACAGGCCATTGCCAGACCTAATTTTGCGGCCAACGCTGAGTCTGGTGGTTCTACGTAGATGGTTCCGTCTGGGAATACGACCGTCGGCACAACCCGGTGGCCGTGGTTGACCCGGCGGACGAAGGCCAGACCCTCCGGGTTTTTCTCAATGTCAATTTCCAGGTACTCTACCTCATGTTGATCGAGAAAATACCGGGTGCGATGGCAATCAGGACACCAGCGCGTGCTGTAAACCAGAATTTTCCCAGAGCTGTGATTGTTTGGTCCCATGTGCTTAAACCTTTGCTTTGGGCGCACCAACGGCCGTTGGTTGCTGCCCGATGGAGTCTGACCAGTACCAGTAGAACGAAATCTGTCTGAACATGCTTCCATACTATCGTATTTACCCAGGCTTATAAATAGCCTTAATGGACGATTAACCAAGTGTTGAAACGAACGAATGAAGAATGGTTACAGGCGTTAAGCGCGAGCGGGCCGCTGCATGACGACGCCCTGACCGACTTGCAGCAAATCTTACTCTCCGGTCTACGGCGCGGCTTACTCAACCAGGTGAATACTAATGCGCCTGAGTTCGAGACGCAGGCAGAGGATTTTGTGCAAGAAGCGCTGGTGAAGATTCTAAACAATCTGGATCATTTTGCCGGCCGCAGCCAATTCACCACCTGGGCGCACAAGATCGCCATCTCCGTGGCCCTGACGGAACTGCGGCGCAAACGGTGGCAGGATGCCTCGCTGGATAGCCTGCTGGACAGCGAAGGCAACGACTATTCGCCCAAATTGGCCGCCGACCAGACCTCGTTGCCAGAAAACGTCACCGAGCAGCGGGAGATGCTTACTTATGTAAATCGCCTGATTCGTGAAGAGCTGACGGAGAAGCAATATGCGGTGTTGGAAACGGCCGTTATCCACAACCGCCCCACCCCCGAAGTCGCTCGCCTGATGGAAATGACTCCCAACGCCGTCTACAAAATGCTCCACGACGCCCGTTCCCGGCTCAAGCAGCGCCTGTCCGAAGAAGGTTTAAGCCCGGCCGACGTCATCGCCATCTTCGAGTGACCCCGTTACGTAAGAAAGCGGCGAGCTACTCCGTCAAAAAGAGTAGGCAACCCGAAAGCCTGATTGGCTCTTACTGAGCCAGGATTGAAGAGATGACTGACTTACTGAATAAACTTACCCAACTTTCCCGCAACCTGAGCAGAAAGAAGCCTGCCGGCAGCAGCCTGGACGAAACGGCCGTTCGCCGCCTCATGCACCTGCTTGACGACACCCAAGAGGAAATGTATTGCTGCGAAGAGACTTTCGACCTCCTGGATGAATATGTTGAGCGGGCCACCAGCAGCGAAGACGTCGCCCTGCTCATGCCTTATGTCAAACACCACCTCGACCGCTGCCCCCACTGTCACGAAGCCTACCAGGCATTGTCGCACATCTTAGAAGCAGACGCCCCCTCCGGCGTCTGAGGGCACACCCACAAAAGGAGTACATTCATGACCAAAGCAATCTGGAACGGTATTGTCATCGCCGAAAGCAAGCACACAGAGATGGTGGAAGGCAACCATTACTTCCCGCCTGACAGCATCAAAAAAGAGTATTTCCGCCCCAACAACACCACCACCGTTTGCCCCTGGAAAGGGACCGCCAGCTATTATGATGTCGTTGTCGAAGGGCAAATCAATCAAGGCGCAGCCTGGTATTACCCCAACCCCAAACCGGCCGCGCAAAACATCAAAGATCACGTTGCCTTCTGGCGCGGCGTGCGGGTAGAATCCTGAGTTGACGTGATTGGAGATTAGAGACTGGAGATTGGCGATTGGTCTTCCCTTCAATCTCTAATCTCTAATCTCCAAT
Organism: uncultured Ardenticatenaceae bacterium; assembly: GCA_964405285.1. Classification (GTDB taxonomy): domain Bacteria; phylum Chloroflexota; class Anaerolineae; order Promineifilales; family Promineifilaceae; genus Leptovillus. Next base: position 3,249 of record CAYONK010000289.1, on the reverse strand, counting down.
CTCCAATCTCGCCAACAAGAAGGATAAAGCCATGCTACTAGCCGGGGATATTGGCGGCACGAAGACGGTGCTGGCCCTCTTTACCATAGAATCGGGGTCGCTTCAGGAACAAACTGAAGCGACTTTTTGGAATCGGGAATATAGCTCGCTGGAGGCGGTGATCGCCGCCTTTTTGCAGGACAAGGCCGTGACAATCAGCAGCGCCAGCTTTGGCGTGGCCGGGCCGGTGGTGCGCGGGCGGGCGCAAATCACCAACCTGCCCTGGCTGATTGAGGCGGAACGGATTCAGGCGCAGTTTGGCTTTCCCCAGGTCTATCTGCTGAATGATCTGGAAGCGATTGCCAGCGCCGTCCCCCATCTAACGGCCGACGATCTGGTGACGCTGCAAACCGGGCAGGCAGAGCCAGAGGGGGCCATCGCGGTCATCGCGCCGGGCACGGGCTTGGGCGAGGCGTTTTTGGTGTGGAACGGCCGTTCCTACCAGGCCCACCCCTCCGAAGGCGGCCACGTCTCCTTCGGCCCCACCAATCTGGAACAGATCGAACTGCTCAAATACATGCTGGGCAAATTCAACCACGTCAGCGTGGAGCGGGTCTGCTCCGGCAGCGGGATGCCCAACATTTACAACAGTTTGCGTGAGCAGGGGCGTTTTACGGAACCGGATTGGCTGAGGGAGGAATTGGCAACGGCCGTTGACCCCACCCCCGTCATCGCCCAGGCCGCCCTGGAACGGAACGAACCCATCGCCGTTGCCACCCTGGACCTCTTCCTCGACATCCTGGCCGACGAGGCGAGCAATCTTGCCTTGAAGGTATTGGCGACCGGCGGCGTCTACCTGGGCGGCGGCATCCCCCCGCGCATTTTGCCCCAGTTGCAGCAGCCCCGCTTTCTGGACACCTTCAGCCGCAAAGGGCGCTTCTCCGGCCTGATGCAAAAAATGCCCGTCCACGTCATCCGCAACCCCAAATCCGCCCTCTACGGCGCCGCTTACTACGCGGTTAGATAGAGTGTAGAGTGTAGAGTGTAGAGTGCATTCTTACTCTACACTCTACACTCTATCTCTAGCTTCTCAAACGGACGGGCTGGCGGCGCGCCCCCCAATGGCCGGGCTGCCGCTCGAAATGTCCGGCGCAGGGGGTGTGGCAGAAACGGCAACGGCCGTTTTCCCCCAAATTCCATGCCCCCAACACGTACCAATCCCGCTCAATCAGCAATTCGCCGCAGACATGGCAGAAGGTACTGCCTCCATTCCCATCACGCACATTGCCGGTGTAGGCATGGCGCACCCCATTCGCCAGGGCGATTTGCCGGGCGCGGCGCAGCGTAGCGGGCGGTGTCGGCGGCACGTCTAACATCTTGTAATCCGGGTGGAAGGCGGTGAAGTGCAGCGGCACATCCGGCCCCAATTCTTCCGCCACCCAGCGCGTCAGCGCCTCCAATTCTGCGTTGCTGTCGTTTTGCCCTGGGATGAGCAGGGTGGTGATTTCCAGCCAGACATCGGTCTCGTGTTTCAGATAGAGCAGCGTATCCAGCACCGGGGCCAGACTACCGGCGCACAACTGCTGGTAAAATTTCTCGCTAAACCCCTTCAGGTCCACGTTGGCCGCATCCATGTGGCGGTAAAAATCGCGGCGCGGCGCGGCGTGGATGTACCCGGCCGTTACCGCCACTGAGTAGACGCCCACTTCGTGGCACGCCTGGGCCACGTCCACCGCGTATTCCAGAAAGATAGTCGGATCGTTGTAGGTGTAGGCCACGCTGCGGCAGCCTAACGATTGGGCGGCGCGGGCGATGGTCTCCGGCGCGGCCGCGTCGGCCAACATGTCAAATTCGCGCGATTTGCTGATGTCCCAGTTTTGGCAGAATTTGCAGGCCAGGTTGCAGCCGGCCGTGCCAAAGGACAACACCGGCGTGCCCGGATAGAAATGGTTGAGCGGTTTTTTCTCGATGGGGTCAATACAGAAGCCGCTAGAACGGCCGTAAGTCGTCAGCACAATCCCCCCATCCTGAGCCATGCGCACAAAGCACATGCCGCGCTGCCCCTCATGCAGCTTGCACTCACGCGGGCAGAGGTCGCATTGGATGCGGCCGTCGGCCAGTTTGTGCCAGTAGCGGGTGGGGATGGTATTTTGGATCATGGTAGTTGGTTGCTGGTGGTTGGTTGCTGGTTGTTAGTGGTTGGTTGACAACGGCGTAAGGACTTTTGCGAGATTGTTGGTTTAATTATACCATACGCGGCTGGATAACGGCCGTTTGGCTTCCAACATTACCAGCCACCGGCAACCGGCAACCAGCCACAAGGACACACCATGCTCTACAACCATCTCAAACTACTCGAAAACGAAGCGATCTACGTGATGCGAGAGGTGGCGGCTCAGTTTGAACGGCCGTTTCTCCTCTTCTCCGGCGGCAAAGACTCCATCATCCTGGCCCACCTGGCCTACAAAGCCTTCTACCCCGCCAAACTCCCCTTCCCCCTCCTGCACATAGACACCGGCCACAACTTCCCCGAAACCCTCCTCTTCCGCGACGCCCTCGTCGAGAAGCTCGGCGCCCGGCTCATCGTGCGCTATGTGCAGGACAGCATAGACCAGGGGCGCGTCGTCGAAGAGACCGGCCCCTACGCCAGCCGCAACGGACTGCAAACCGTCACCCTGCTCGACGCCCTGGCCGAATTCAAGGTAGACGCCGCCCTGGGCGGCGCCCGCCGCGACGAAGAGAAAGCCCGCGCCAAAGAGCGCTTCTTCTCCCACCGCGACGAATTCGGCCAATGGGACCCCAAAAACCAGCGGCCAGAGCTATGGAACCTCTATAACGGCCGGAAAAAGCCCAACGAAAACTTCCGCGTCTTCCCCATCAGCAATTGGACCGAACTGGACATCTGGCAATACCTCCAACTGGAGGAAATCGAACTGCCCTCCCTCTACTTCTCCCACGAGCGGGAGATTATTGACCGGGGCGGGATGCTCCTGGCTGCCTCCGACGTCGTCTACCCCGTCGCCGGAGAGACAGTGCAGCACAAAATCATTCGCTTCCGCACCATCGGCGACATGACCTGCACCGGAGCCGTCGAATCCACCGCCCGCACCGTCGCCGACATCGTCGCCGAAGTCGCCGCCGCCCGCGTCACCGAACGCGGCGCCCGCGCCGACGACAAGCGCTCCGAAGCGGCTATGGAAGACCGGAAGAAGCAAGGATATTTTTAAGTGGATAGTTGGGAGTTGATAGTTGTTAGCGAACAAACTATCA
>CAYONK010000288.1:0-6367 GCA_964405285.1 uncultured Ardenticatenaceae bacterium | reverse complement strand
TACTAACAAAAGTGTACCCAGTTTAGGCAGGATTGCCAAGAAGCCCGCGAAGCAATTGGCAATTTCCGGAGAGCGAAACGGAGCGCGGAAATCTTTCCGCAGTGGGCGGGCAGGTTGCCCGCGTTCCCAGACATTATTGCGAAAGCGCATATTTGCGAACAAGGAGCGAAATCATGACCGTAGAATACCCGTATCAAGACCCTGCTTTACCTGTTGAAGAGCGCGTGGCCGATTTGCTGGCCCGGATGAATCTGGCGGAGAAGTGCGCCCAGTTGATTGGACCATTTGGGCTGGATGAGGAAAACGGCCGTTTCTCCCTCCCCTTCGCCCGCCAACATTTCCGCAACGGAATCGCCTACGTCAACACCCATCACGCCAAACGAAATACCCGCCAGACCATCGCCTACCTCAACGCCCTGCAAACCTTCCTCCGCGAAGAGACCCGCCTGGGTATCCCGGCCCTGGGTATCGGCGAAGGGCTGCACGGCTACATGGCCCACGAAGCGACCAGCTTTCCCCAGGCCATCGGCCTGGCTAGCGCCTGGGACGTGGAGTTACACGAGCGCGTCTTCACCGTCGTCGCCCGCGAGATGCGGGCGCGGGGGGCGCATTACGTCCTTTCGCCGGTGCTAGACGTGGCCCGCGACCCGCGCTGGGGACGCACAGAAGAGACCTACGGCGAAGACCCCTATCTCATCAGCCGCCTGGGGGTGGCGGCGACGCGGGGGTTGCAAGGTGGCCCCTTCAGCGGCGATCCGGAGCGGGTGTTGGCGACGGCCAAACATTTCGCCGCTCACGGCCAGCCAGAGGCGGGCACAAACTGCGGCCCGGCCAACTACGCCGAGCGCGTTTTGCGCGAAGAGCTGTTCGCCCCCTTCGAGGCGGTGGTGCGCGAAGGCAAAATCGGTTCGGTGATGGCCTCCTACAACGAGATCAACGGCATCCCCTCGCACGTCAATCGCTGGTTGCTGCACGATTTGCTCTGCGGCGAATGGGGCTTTGACGGCTTCGTCATCTCCGACGGCTGGGGGGTGGACGATTTGTACCGTCTCCATTTCCTGGCCACCGACGAGGCCGAAGCGGCCGAAAAAGCGTTCGCCAGCGGGGTGGAGGTGGAGTTGGGGCGCTGTTTCCGCCATTTGGAAGCGGCTGTGGAAAACGGCCGTTTACCTGAATCCGCCCTGGACGCCGCCGTCGCCAAAATGCTGCGCGTCAAGTTCCAACTGGGGCTGTTTGAAAATCCGTTCGTGGACGAGGAAACGGCCGTTGCCCTCACCAACGCCCCTGACCACAAAGCGCTCGCCCTGGAAGCGGCCCACAAAAGCATCATCCTCCTGAAAAACGAGGGGAATTTGCTGCCACTGGACGCGACAACGCTGCGCTCATTGGCAATCATCGGCCCCAACGCCGCGCCGATTCGCCTGGGCGGCTACAGCGGTGACCCCGGCTGCGCCGTTTCCGTGCTAGACGGAATCCGGCAAAAAGTAGGCGACGCCCTCACCGTGCTGCACGCCGAGGGCTGCGGCCTGACCCAATCTACCCGCGACGCCGGGCAGATGTGGTGGGACGACGACATTTTGCCTCCCGACCCGGCCCGCGACGCGGCGCTGATCGCCGAGGCGGTGGTGACGGCTGGGAGAGCCGACGCCGTCTTGCTGGTCCTGGGCGACAATGAGCAGACCTGCCGCGAGGGCTGGTCGGAAAGCCATCTGGGCGACCGGGACAGCCTGAATTTGCCGGGACGGCAGGAGGAGTTGTTGCAAGCGGTGGTGGCGACGGGCAAGCCGGTGGTGTTGCTGCTGCTCAACGGCCGTCCGGCCAGCATCAACTACGCTGCCGACCACGTCCCGGCTATTTTAGAAGGATGGTATCTGGGGCAGGCGGGGGGAACGGCCGTTGCCGACGTCCTCTTTGGCGAGGTGAATCCTGGGGGCAAACTGCCCATCACCTTCCCCCGTTCGGTCGGGCAAATTCCGGCCTACTATTACCACAAACCGTCGGCGCGGCGCGGCTACGTCTTTGCCGACAAGGAGCCGCTCTTCCCGTTCGGGCATGGGTTGAGCTATACGACCTTTGCCTACAGCGATTTGACATTGAGCGCGGAGAAGATAGGGGTGGGGGAAACGGCCGTTTTGTCCGTAGACGTGACCAACAGCGGCGACCGCCCCGGCGACGAGGTGGTGCAGTTTTACGTGCGCGATTTGCTCAGCAGCCGGGTGACGCGGCCGGTGAAGTTGTTGAAGGACTTCCGGCGCATCACCCTCCAACCGGGCGAGACGCGCCGGGCAACCTTCCCCGTTGGGCCGGAGCAGCTGCGCTACCTGGATGAGTCCATGCGCCTGACGGTGGAGCCGGGCGAATTCGAGTTGATGGTCGGCGGCAGTTCACGCCACGCCCTCAGCGCGCGGCTGATCGTGGAAGAACTGCCCTGATTGCGCCCCGTCGTTGTGTCTAAAAGCCAGATTTAGGCGAGAGCGAGAGAAAACCACTTCTCTCGCTCTCGTTGTTTTAAAGGGGGGAAAAGGGGATGAAATTGGGCGTTTGGCCGTAAACTCGTTTACTTTTGTCACAACTTCTGTACAAAAAGCCGCAATAATTGCCCATTACATTTGGGCAAACTGACCTTATAATGACAAACGTGGATGAATGAGAGCAAGATGAGACCTGCCCACAGATACCCCCCACCATTCTCAGGTCTGGCAGATTCGGCACGAAGTCAGCATATGACAGCCCTTACCACTCGCCAACGCGATATCCTCCATGTACTGCTAACCGCCCAGCGACCTTTGCCAGCCGCAGACCTGGCGGCGCAGGTACAACTTAGCCCGCGCCAGGTGCATTATGACCTGAAGGGGTTGAAGTCGTGGCTGGCCCAGCGCAACATGCTGCTGGAAGTTGTGCCTGGCGTTGGCGTGGCCCTGGCCGGTTCGTCTGAACAATCGCTACTGTTGCAGCAGGAGCTAAACGAAAAGGCGCGGTTTCAACTGGTATTGTCTGTTGAGCAGCGCCAACAACTGCTTGCCCTGGTTTTGCTGGAAACGGCCGTTCCCCTCATCCTCTACCAACTGCAACAAATGGCCCAGGTCTCCCGCACCACCATCCTCAAAGACCTGGACGAGGTGGAAAGCTGGGCAAAAACCGTCGGGCTGCGCCTGGAACGGCGACAAAACTACGGCGTCTGGCTGCATGGCGCCGAACAGGCGCAGCGGCAAGCGTTGGCCGCCCTGCTCTGGGGCGAGACAACCTTCGGCCAACCCCTCACCAGCATGACCCACACGCAAGGGCTGGCGTTTGAACTCAAGCGCGACGCGAAACTGCTCCCCCTGGTAGAACAAGCCAACGCCATCATTCGCGCCTGGGACACCAGGCGCATGTTCGGCCAGGTCGCCTTTGCCGAGGCCCAGCTTGGCGGCCGCTTCACCGACGACGCCGTGTTGTACCTGGCTCTGGTGCTGGCGATTCAGACGGCGCGCGTCCAATCCGAACGCACCGTCTCGCTGGATGAGAAAACGCTGGCCTGGCTGCAAGCGCTGCCGATCTGGCCTATCGCGGCGCGGATGGCGCAGCAGATGGGCTGGCAGCTCAACGGCAATTGGCCGGAAAGCGAGATCGGCTGCATCGCCCTACACATCCTCACCGCCCCGCGCAATGAACGCTGGCCCGGCGACCTGGAGATAGATGAAGCCTTCTCGGAATTGATGGATGAGTTGGCGCAGCGGGCGGCGGCCGCCTATGGCCTGCCGGAACTGGAGCAAGATAAGACACTGCGCGATGGCCTGGTCATTCACCTGATCCCCGCCTGCCTGCGCCTGCGCTTCAAGCTCTGGCTGCCGCAGACCTTGCCCGCGACCGCGCTGTCCGAGAGATACGCTTTTGAACATGAGTTGGCGCGTTCTTTGGCGGAGGTGGTGGCGGAGAAAACGGCCGTTATCCTCCCCGCCAGCGAAATCAATAATATCGCCCTTCTGCTGCGCGCCGCCTATATCCGCGAACGGCCCAACCGCCTGCAAGAAGTGATCGTCGTCTGCCCCAGCGGCATGGCCAGCGCCCAACTGCTGGTCGCTCGCCTCAAAACACGCTTTCCCCACCTGGGCGCGCTGCGAGTTGTCTCCCTGCGGGAACTCAACCGCGCCGTCACCGCCCAGGCGGAGCTGATCATCACCACCGTTCCCTTGCCAGAAACCATTCTGGCAAAACCAGAAAACGTCATCCAGGTACACCCCTTGCTTTTACCGGAAGACGTGGAGCGGATCACTCAATGGCTGGCCTGACCGGCCCCTAAACCAAAACAACAACGCCCGGACGTTCTTGTGTGGCGGAAACCTCCGGAAGTTTCTGCCCAAGCTTTATCCGCATAAGGTCTACCCCCTGCGGCGGCAGACCCCTATTTTTTGTTAGTTGAAGAAGGAGATTAAATCATGAGAGAGAAGATTCAAAGCCTGGGCGGGTTCCTGGCCGGGATGATTATCCCCAACATTGGCGCCTTCATCGCCTGGGGCCTCATCACCGCGCTCTTCATCCCCACCGGATGGATTCCCAACGAACGATTTTCCGAGCTGGTCGGCCCGATGATTGTGTACCTGCTGCCGATTTTGATCGGGTATACCGGCGGTTACATGATCTACAGCGGGCGCGGCGGCGTGCTGGGCGCGGCGGCCACGATGGGCGTCATCGTCGGGGCAGACATTCCTATGTTCCTGGGGGCGATGTTCATGGGGCCGCTCGGCGGCTGGGCGATTAAGAAGATTGACGAAATGCTGGAAGACAAAATCCCCGTCGGCTTCGAGATGCTTATCAACAATTTCTCGGCCGGTATCCTGGCGATGGCCCTCATCATGCTGGCGTACGTCGTCGTGGGGCCGATTGTGCTGGCTATCAACAACTTCTTTGGCGCGGGGGTGGACCTGTTGGTTGAGAACAACCTGATCGCCCTGGCCGCCATCTTCATCGAACCGGCCAAAGTTCTCTTCATGAACAACGCCATCAATCATGGCATTTTGGCCCCGCTGGGCGTGCAGCAGGTGCAGCAGCAGGGTTTCTCCCTCCTGTTCTTGCTGGAGACGAATCCGGGGCCGGGCCTGGGCCTGCTCATCGCCTATTACGTCGTCGGCAAAGGGCTGCTCAAGCAATCCGCCCCTGGCGCGATGATCATCCACTTCCTGGGCGGCATTCATGAGATTTATTTCCCCTACGTCCTGGCGCACCCCATCATGATCTTGTCGGTGATCAGCGGCGGTATCGCGGCGAACTTCTGGTTCTCTGTCAGCGGGGCGGGTCTGGTGGCCACGCCCTCGCCCGGTTCTATCTTCGCCTATCTGGCGGTTATCCCCCTGGGCAAGCATTTTGCCGTGTTGACGGGCGTCGCTCTTGGCGCGGTGGTCTCCTTCCTGGTTGGCGCGGTGCTGCTGCGCTTCCGGCCGGTCCAGGCGGAAGAGGGCGAAGAAGAGTATTCTGACGTTGAAGCGAGCGCCGTCCCTGGGTTGGGCGACTAACGAGAGACGTTATCCGTTATCCGTAAGCCGTGAACCGTATTCCGTAAGCCGTGAACCGTACACGGATTACGGAATACGGAACACGGATTACGAAACAAGGAGCAATTATGGCAAAGTCAATTCCCGCATCCCAAGTGAGTACGATTATCCTGGCCTGTGAAGCTGGCATGGGGTCTAGCCTGATGAGCGTGAACGCGCTGAAGAAGAAGCTGAAGCAGGCGAAGGTGGACCGCGTGACTGTCGTCCACAAACCGGCGCGGGGCATCCCGGCCGACGCCCAACTGATTGTGGTGCATAAAGGGCTGGCGAAGGTGGCCCAGGGCAAAGCGCCGCAGGCGGTGGTGGTGACGTTTAGCCAGTTTCTCAATGATCCCGCTTTCGATAAGCTCGTCCAGGCGTTTAGCAGCGACGGCGAGATCGTCAGCGACCTGGAGTAGGGCGATGAGCATTCTATCTATTGAGAGAATTCGGCTGGGGGCAACGGCCGTTACCAAAGCCGACGCCATCCGCCAATCCGGCGAGTTACTGGTCAGCAGCGGCTGCGTGAAACCCGGCTACGTAGACGGCATGTTGGCCCGCGAAGAAACCATGTCCACCTACCTGGGCAACGGTGTGGCCATTCCTCACGGCACCTATGACAACCGCGGCGACGTACGCAAAACAGGCATCTCCGTTTTGCAAATACCGCAAGGCGTCGCCTGGGAGGATGACGAAACTGCCTACCTGATCATTGGTATCGCCGCTACCTCTGATGAACACATGGGCGTCCTGGCTACGTTGGCTGAAGTGATTGAAGACGAAGAAATTACGCAGCAGCTGGTGCAAACCACCGATCCGGCATTCATTTTGAAGCATTTAAGCGAAGAAACTCCGGC
>CAYONK010000287.1:5573-6401 GCA_964405285.1 uncultured Ardenticatenaceae bacterium | reverse complement strand
CGCCCCAAAATCTTTACCCGCGCCCCGATGGCCAGCACCGACATCACCTGGTCGGTCAGCTCCCCATTCTTGCGGCTGCCGCGCAGCAGCGGGCCGGATAACCGCTGAAATCGCCGGTAATCGCTCAGGGCAGCCAGCAGGTCGGCTGACAACTCCATCCGGTCTGTCGTGTCCGTCTTCTGGCGATAAACCGTCACATACCCTGGTTCGGCCAAATCCTCCACCGTCAGCCCGGCTACTTCGCTGGCCCGCAGCCCCAAATCGAGCAGCAAACATAACAGCAGCCGGTCGCGGATGCCCTGTGGGGTGGGGGGGTGCTGTGTTTTGAGTTGGCGGGCTTGAACGGCCGTTAATACAATCGCCTCCTCTTTCTTATGCCCCACTCGTGTTTGTTCCCGGAGTTCATCCACGCGCTTGCCCTCGGTGCGGCCGTAGCCGCGCACTTCCCGAATCAAGGCCTGCTCGGTGGGGGAGATCATGCCCGCCTTCGCCGCCAGGCGGACATAGACCTTGACGGCCGACAGGCGGTTGTTGACGCTGGCCAGGCTGTATCCCTGATTGAGCAGCCATTTGACAAAGCCTTCCACCAATCCCCAGGTGACGCCTTGCCAGGCGGCCGGCGCATGCTGGCAGTAATAGGCCCCACAGATAATAGGAAGAGAGACGCGCTGCGCTTCGGCATAGGCGAGCAATTCAGCCTGCTCTGCGTCGCTAAAATGAGCGGTCGCCCACGTCTTCGCTTCGGCCAGTAGCTCGCCCGCCACCCTGACATCGGCCAGATAGTGGACCCAGAGCAGCAAAGCGGCCGTTTGCGTGCGAATCGTTTTC
>CAYONK010000287.1:0-5563 GCA_964405285.1 uncultured Ardenticatenaceae bacterium | reverse complement strand
CATGGGCCACGTCATTTTTCTGTAAAGCGCCCTCTATGACTGAGGCGGGTATCAGTTGGCTGGCGTTTTCGGTTACGTCCATGGTTTGCTCTGAGAGAGGCGGCCGTTTCCAGCCTCCTTTACCCTGTTGTTCCAAGAATTACAGATACCAATAACTCTTACTTATCGGTATCTAAAAGATTACATAAAACGAGAGATTTTGTCAAATGTCAGGCGCGTTTTCACTGTCACTTTTGCGTCTCTCTGACTGAACTCATCCGAGGGTTTCGCGGAAAATGGGCGACACGGCGGCTGTACAGAGGGCGTATGAAGATGAGTGCCGACAGAAGGCATTGGGATTTTTGATACGTCCGCAATATGTACGGTGAGTTTGGGGCGGAAGTTGAGGGGGAAAGAAGGCGAAAACGGCCGCTTTGATAGCCAAAATATGGCTGGAAAACGGCCGTTTTGGGGAGCCTCCATCGCGGCAGTCAACTGCCGTTGCCTCAGCACACCACAGCCTGATGACACTCGTCTGGCAAAGCAACTGCGCCGCAATCTCGCTACAACGCCGTAGACGGACATGTCTATTCGTGACAATGAGAGCCGCGCAAAGTCAGATTTTTTGAGTCAATGCGGGGCAAGGAAACGGACTCATTTACAAGCCGAGATTAATGTCTCTGGGGTGGGAACAGCCTCGTTTTCTTGCCGATTTCATGATACCAGGGGCGGGTCCTGTACCCGACCAGTCTAGGGCGACCACAAGGGTCGCCCCCACATCTGGTGTCAACCCCATGAAATCCTGAAGAGCAAAAATATTGTGACCCCATCATGGGCATTTTCATTTATAGCTGGAAAATCCAAAGGCTACCTTACGGCCGTAGCGCCACCGGCAAATACAACCTAAACTCCTCCTCGCCGGCCGGTTCCGCGGCCGCAATACCCACCGCCGCGCCCCGCGTTTCCGTCACCACCACCGGGCCGATATTGGCCGTTAAGCCGTCCGGCAGAACGGCCGTTAACCCATAACTGCCCGGTTCAATGGCGTAGAAGGCAAAACGGCCGTGTTCATTCGTCATCACACTCTGCCCATTCAAGGTTACTTCAATGCCCGCCAAAGGCAGCTCCCACGGCTGGCGCAGGCCGTCGCCGTTGGCGTCGTGCCAGAGTGTGCCGCGCGCTGTGCCGATCTCCACCGCGGCCAGGGCCAGTCCGTTACCGCTGTTCGGGCCAACGGCTATCGTCTGTGGGGCAATGCCCGTCCAGATGGCGTCCACCTCGTAGCTGCCGGAGGCCGGCTGCCAGAAGAGGAACTGCCCGGCGGTCAGAACAGCCTCCGCCTCGCTGCCCAGGGTGACGCTGATGGCGCTTTGCAGCAGCGGTTCGTCGGCTCCGCGACGGCCGTCCCCATCCCAATCTTCATAGATAACGCCCACCACCGGGCCGGTCGGTTGCAGCGGCAGGCCGATGAGGCCGCCGTCGGCCAGGGTAATCGTCTGTGGCGGCAGGGGAGCGTAGCCGTCCGGCGGCGTGACGGTGAGCGCGTAGTCGCCGTCGGGCAGGTCGTGGAGGTTGAAACGGCCGCTCAGGTCGGTAACGACGCTGGTATTAACCGGGCCGCTAATCTGTACCATCACGCCGCCAATGCCTCGCTCGTTGCCGCTGACCCCTTGACGGCCGTCGCCATCATTGTCGGCGAACACAGTGCCGATGAAGGCCCCGCTCACGCGGAAGGCGATGGGCGGCAGAACCAGGTCCGCCCCGTTCAGGTAGAGCGCGCGCTCGGCCGGGCCGACTACCGCGTAGCCCGGCGGCGGCGTAATCGTCAGCAGATGCTCGCCGTCCGGCAGACCGCTCAATTCGCCAAAACCGTTGGGAGCGGAAACGGCCGTTAACCCATTCACCCCAATCTCCGCCCCGCTCAAGGCCATCTCGCCCTCGTCCCAGGCCCCATTGCCGTTGTCATCGCGGAAAGCGGTCCAGGAAAGACGGGATTCCGTATTCCGTAATGCGTATTGCGTAGACGACTCGCCGTTGCCCATTGATAATTGACTATTAACGATTGACAATTGAATGTCTTTCTGCACCACCGCCGATTGTAGGAAGAAGCCGCCGGAGGTGGGCCAGCCGCCGTAGCCAGGCACAATGTAGACCTGCTCCTGGGTCACGCCGGGGGTGTCCACCACGCGCAGGCAGAAGTAGCTGTTGTAGCTGATTGGCCCGGCAAAGAGCCAATAGTTGCCGCTGCTGTCGCTGTAGCCTTCGCCCAAAACAGGCGGATTACTCTGGTCGCAGCCAGCGGCCGCCGGGGTCACATTTTGCCAGGGGTAGGCGATGATCGTCGCCCCGGCTACCGGCGTCCGGTTGTAGAGCGGGCCGGTGAAGACCTGGCCGTAATACCGGTTTTTCGTCTCCGTGCCGGAAGTGACCGGCACATGATAGTAGCCAATTTGCAAATTCAGCGGCTGGCTGGAGAGGGTAAACCAGCCCGGCGACTGGGTGACGGCCACGCCCACGTTGCCGCTGGCGGCGGCGCTGTTCAAGGCCAGGGCATACTGCACGCCTGCCTGCAAACCGGACAAGCTGAAGGCGCCGTTGGCCGCCGGTTGGATGATTTGGGTGGGCAGCCCGCCGTTGTTGATCAGGGTCAGGCTGAATTCGTTTGACCCCTGCTCGGCGCTGCCCTTCACGCCGTTAAAGTTGGCGTCGTAATAGACCAGCCCGTTGACCGCTCCCGCCGGATAGACGACCAGATTTTGCTGCACGTATTGCCCCGCGCTGTAGTTGACCAGCGGCTCTTCGCCGGGCAAATAGCCGGAGGGGACGTCGAGCAGGCGCAGCCGGTAGGGGCCGGGGCTGACGTTGTGGAAGCTGAAGTTACCGGCCGTCCAGCAGTCGCCGCTCTGGCAGCCAGCGCTGGTGGTAATCGCCAGCCGCGTTTCGTTGCTGGTCAGATGGCGCAGCTCAACGGTCAGGCCGGGCCAGCCGGCGCTGCTGCCGCTGGTTTGTACCTGGCCGTGAATGCCGCCGCTGACCTGTACCGGCAGGCGCAGGGTGGTGGCTGCCCCCTGGTTGATAACGGCCGTTACCGGTAGCCCCACCATCACCTGATAACCGGCCGCCGGGGTCACGTTGACCGCCACATTACCTTCGCCCAGGTTAAAGGCGGCCCCGTTCGGCCCGGTGGTCAACTGCTGCCCGTTGGCGGTCACGGTGAAGCCGCTCAAGATTGGCTCGCCCGCATCCCAACTCCCGTTGCCGTTGAGGTCGTGGAAAGGCTGGACGGTAAGGCTGCCCAGCGTTTGTACCGGCAGCCAGGCGGGGATGCCGCTGCGTAAGACAGAGACGCCGTTGGGATGCACGGCCGCCGTGCCCTGGGCCAACTGGCTCACCCTGGCGCAGCCGACGGCGTTGTTGAGAACCGCCTGGAACGTGACCAGACCGCTGCTGTTGGTAACGGCCGTGGCCACCGGCGTTTGGGCCGCGCCGCAGGGCGCGTCATACAGGGTCACGGTGACGCCGCCCAGCCGCTGTTCGGCCACATCCGGCGCGCCATTGCTGTTGCTGTCCAGGAAGACGAGGATGCGCGGCTGCTGGTCGTTGGGCAGCAGCGGATAGTTGGCCGTGACGCTGACGTCGCTAAACGGCACGGAGACGGTTTGCTCCAGATTGACGGTATAGCCGGTGGGCGGCTGGGAGAGGATGAGCCGGTATTGGCCGCTGTTCAATTCGGAGAAGAGATAGCTGCCCTGGGGCGAACTGGTTTTGGTGGCTACCGGCTCGCCGCTCAACGTTTCCAGGCTTACGGTCAGGCCGCCAACGGGGGTATCAATTTCGGGGTTGTAACGGCCGTCGCCATCCAAATCCAGGTAAACGCGGCCGGAAATCGAGGCGTCGCCAAAGCGGCGGTAGCCAAAGAGAACCTCCTCCACGCCCACTTGCAGCGTCACCAGCCGCTCCTGCGTGGCAGCGGTGGTGGGGAAGTAGCCGGGCGGCATCTCGATGACGGCCCGGTAGCTGCCCGCCGCCAGGCTGGGGAAGCGGAAATAGCCGCTGACCGCGCTGTTTAACTGCGCTGTTTGGGTGGTGGCTACCAGATTGTAATCAGCGTCGTACAGATGGACCGTCAGCCCGTTGGCTTCCGGGTCGTTACATTCGCCCAGACTGCATTGGCGCGTACCGCTGCTGTTGGCGTCCAGGAAGGCGTAGCCGCGAATGTCGGAGACATTAGGCGTGGGGTTGTAGGGGTAGTTGACAACGGCCGTTGTATTGGTGGCCAACAGGACATTTTCCTGATAGACCGGCCAACTGGCCTCGTCGGGAATCAGGCGGACTTCGTAGCTGCCCGCCGCCAGGCCGATCACGGTGTGGTAGCCGTTTGCCGCCGCTTCATAAACCAGCGTACCGGGCGCTGTGCCCTGGTCGTCTTCCAACACGCGGACCTCAATCACGCAGTCAAACCGGTCGCTGTAGTTGTTGATCAGGCCGCGAATGCAGATGGCGCGCATGGCCTGATCCGGATTGATGCCAAAGATGGCCGAGGCGGCGGTGTTGTCGGCGACAACGGCCGTTCCGACACCTGGGTTTACCGTCGTTTCCGGCGGCAGTGTGGCCAGGTTGGGGGTGATGGTGTACAGGCCGGGGGTCAACTCATCCAGTTGGATCAAGCCATCGGGGCCGGTGGTGTGGCTTTCGCTGCTGCCGCTCTCGTGGCTGACGGTGAATTCCACGCCGCCGACCGGCGTCTCCAGAAAGCCGGTGGCCTGGCTGAAATAGCTGTGGCGGGCGTTGATCGTCAATCGTCCCAGAAAGTAAAGCGTCCAATCTTGCGTATGGAAGCCGCTGCCGACCGTTAGCTGGCGGGCCAGCTCACCGTCGGCCGGGAAGTAGATAGCCGGGGGCAGCAGGCGCACCGTATAATCGCCGGGCGGCAGGGGGCCGAACTGGTAGCCGCCGCTGCCGCTGGTCGTTGCGGTGGTCAAGGCCGTGCCGGCCGGCTGCTCCAACTGCAAGACGACGTTGCTGATGCCCTGGCCGTTGCTGTTGACGACGCTGCCGCCAATGGTCCCGCCGGGCAGAAAGCCGAGCAGGGCGCTGCTAATCTGGTTGGCGCTGACGGCCAGATCATCTACCAGCAGCGCGGCCGGAAAATAGCCGCTGGGGGCGCTGGTCTGTACCGCGTAGCTGCCGGGGGCCAGGTTGTTGAAGGCGTAGAGGCCGGCGCTATCCGTTATGGTTGCGCCGATTTGCGCCCCATTTTGCCAGAGGGTGACGGTCAGGCTGTCGAAGGGGGGTTCGTCCGGGTCGGGGAAGCCGTCGCCGTCGGCGTCGGCCCAGGCGCGGCCCACGATGTGTCCCTGCCCGGCGCTGGGGGCGGTAATCAGGCCAAAGTCGGCTAGGGCGCTGCCCTGCGCGGGCAGGGGCAGGCTGAGGGGGGCTTCGCTGGTGGCGCTGTGACCGGCCAGCGCAGCGTTCAGGTCGTACCAACCGGCCGTCTCGGTATCAATGCGGTAACGGCCGTCCCCATCGCTGCTGTCTTGTAGATTCCCGCCGGGGCCAACGGCCGTCACCGCTACGCCCGCCA
>CAYONK010000286.1:0-6403 GCA_964405285.1 uncultured Ardenticatenaceae bacterium | reverse complement strand
GTTCGCCCCTGGGGTTAGAATTGGCCGCCGCCCAACTGGAGGCGGTTGACTGCGCCGATCTGGTGGCGCGGCTGCAAACGGCGTTGGACGAACTGGCCGTTGATTTTCAGGATATGCCCCTGCGCCACCGCAGCTTACGCGCTTTGTTCGCCTACTCCTGGCAGCGATTAACGGCCGTTGAGCAAGAGACGTTGGCCCAATTAGCCATCTTTCGCGGCGGATTCAGCCCGGAGGCGGCGAAGCGAGTCGCCAACGCCACCCGGCAAACCCTGGAAGCGCTGATCGCCAAATCGCTCCTGACGGCCCAAGACGGCCGTTATGTCCTCGTCCACCCCCTCATCCGCCGCTTCGCCCTGGAACATCTGCCGGAGGAAACGGCCGTTGCCGCCCGCCACGCCCACTACTACAGCCAACAGTTACTCGAAGAGACAGAGGGCCAACTTCGCCTGGCCTCACTGCTGGCCGACCTGGATAACATCCGCGCCATGTGGGGATACGCCGTCGCCCGGCGAGACGCCGACCTGTTGGGCGAAACGGCTCACGGGCTGGCCCGCCTTTACATGACGGCCAACAATTTCGCCGAAGGGCGGGAACTGTTCGCCCAGGCGGTGGCGACGCTGGCTGAAACGACCGCCCCCCAGGAGAATCGGCTGGCCTGGGGACAGTTGCTCGGTCGTTACGCCCTCTTTTTGCTGCGCGGTGGCCAGTTGGCCGAGGCCCGCGATTGTTTAGAAAGAAGTATTAAATCGCTACGCGAAACAAGTGACGAAGAAGCGTTGGCCTTTTCGCTCAATCTGCTCGGCGTGATTCACATCCAAAGCGGCTCGTTTGCCACGGCCGTTGTCCTGCTCAATGAGTGCGCCGCCCTTTACCGGCAGCTAGACAAACCGGCGCTGCTGCTCAAGCCGCTGGTCAACCTGGGCAGCGTGGAAATGCGCCGAGGCAATTACCCCAGCGCCATCGCCCATTTGCAAGAAGCGCTCCCCCTGGCGCGACGGCTCAACGACCGGCGCGGCCTGACCCATATCCGCAACAACCTGGGGGCCAATTACGTCATCCTGGGCGACCTGGCCGCCGCTCATGAACAGTTCACCGCCTGCCTGCCCCTGACTGAGGAGACGGGTGACCGGGTGGTGCGGGCGGCCGTAGAGCAAAATCTGGCTGAAATTTGCGGCAAACAGGGCAATTGGGCGCAGGCTGTGGCCCACAGCGAAGCGGGGCTGGCTATCGTCACAGACGTTGAGGACGCGGTGCAAACGATTGGGCTGCAAGCGATTTACGCCCTGGCGCTGCACGCGCTGGGCGAACGGGAGCGGGCCTGGGAGACAATACGCGCGGCAACCAAGTCAGCGCGGCGCATGGGGGCGCTGCCGGCGCTGCTAAACGCGCTAACGGTGCAAGGACAGTTGTGGTTGGCGGAAGGGGAAACGGCCGTTGCCATCGCCCTCCTGCAAACGGTAAAGGAGCATCTGGCGGCGGAGCGACAGCACGCCGAAGAAGCGGAGCGGCTGCTGGCAAAGGCTGGCGCAGCGCCGGGTCCACTTCAGGAGTGTAAGGGAACCCGGCGGGCGTGACGATGAGCGGCTCGTCGGCCGCCAGCCGGTCTAACTGGGCAAACGCCTCGGCATCAGACCCGTCAGGCAAATCCATCGTGGCATCAACTCTTTTGGATAAAACTTTGGTACACTAGTAAGATTCAGGTCTTTACCAGCCCCCCTCCTGGGGGAGGGTCAGGGAGGAGGCTGAAAAGCATTGAACCAAGTAACTTTGTCAACATCTTGAGTAACTCTACAGACCTGACGGGTTTCCACCAGACTGGTGATTTGCCAAATACATTGTTAAAACCTGTCAGGTCTTGAGAGGCTGTATCATTACTATCTTGAAGGGTTAAGTATGCGTATTCTAATTGCCGAAGATGACCCAACATCTCGTATCATGTTGGCGACAACCCTAAAAAAAGTGGGGTATGATCCAGTCGAGGTAACCAACGGCCTTGAAGCGTGGCAAGAATTTCAAAAACCCGATGCGCCTAAACTAGCCATCCTGGATTGGATGATGCCAGGCATGAACGGCATAGATGTTTTGCGCCAGGTACGCGCTTTGCCCACCAGCCAGCCCCCCTACATCCTGATACTGACAACCCGCTCCTCAAAAGAGGAAGTCGTGACCGGGTTAGAAGCAGGAGCCGACGATTATCTGGTAAAACCTTATAATCTGAACGAGTTGCGCGCGCGTTTGACCGTTGGCCGACGTATGCTGGAAATTCAACACGACCTGGCCGTGAAGATAGAGGAAGCGCGCCGGGCTAAGGAGCTGTTTGAAAATCTGGTGGCGGTAGCGCGGGCCACGCTAAAAAACCCGGCACTCGAACAAACGCTGCAAGACGCACTAGACGTGTCTCTGACGATTAGTGGCGCGGACAGCGGTTATCTGTTTTTGCTGAGCAAGACCGGGGAAATACAGGGGGCGTCTGTTGCCGGGCGGCGACTATCCGCGGACCAGATGGATTCTCTTGTTGCGCAAGCGCTTCAAGCCGGGCCGGAGGCGTGGGTTGTAGCGCAACGACAACCGGTCCTGATTGCCGATACCGGCGATGATGAACGGTGGCGGCCGTATCAGGATGTCCTGCCTGGCGTTGGCTCGGTTTTGTCTGTTCCGATTGTGCAGGAAACGGCCGTTACCGGAACCATCACCCTCCTACACAATCAGCCAAACCATTTCACCCCGGAAACCCTGGCGCTCATGACGGCGGCCGTAGACCAGATGACCCTTTCCCTGAAAAATGCCCGCCTTTTCCAAAACGTTCAGGAGGAACGCGGCCGCCTCCAGGCCATCATCCAATCCAACCGGGACGGGTTGATCATGATCGGCAGTAACCAGCAACTCATGGCCATCAACCAACCCGCCCTACGGCTGCTCAATTTATCCGGCCAGACAGACACCTGGCAAGGCCGCGATCTCCGTCAGCTTCTGCGCACCTTGCGGCGCAACTTCCCTGAGAGCGGCGCTACTCTCAGCGCTTTGCTGCAAACAACTCCCAATGACCAGTCCAAGACGCCTGTTGCCGAATTACCGCTAGGGCCATGCACTGTGCGATGGGAGAACTTACCCGTGATGGTGGGCCAGACGTGGTTAGGCCACCTCTTTGTTTTGCAAGATGTCACCAAGGAGCGAGCCGTAGCCCAACTGCGCAATGACCTGCTCCGGACGATGGTCCACGACTTGCGTAATCCGCTCACGGTGATCAGTGGCGTATTGGAACTCATCATAGAGGAGGCTGTTTCCAGAGACGATGGATACAATCTCAAACTGTTGGAGAATGCCAACCAGAGTTCTCAGCATATGCTGAACCTGGTGTCTACCATTTTAGACATAAACCGCCTGGAAAGTGATCGGATGCCCCTGGCGCTGCAATCCTTTAACCTGAGTCAGGTCGTGGCGGCCCAGTGCGCCGCGCAAATGCCCCTGGCGCGCGCCAAAGGGATCACGTTGATAAACGATCTGCCGGACACATTGCCCCTGGCCTGGGGCGATCCGGAGGTTGTTGGCCGGGTTTTGCAAAACTTGATTGGCAATGCCCTTAAGTTTTCGCCGGAAAACGGCCGTGTTCAGATTGATGTCAGCCAGATTGCACAGTCGGATCGTTCAAGGTTTCAAGTCAGCATCCGGGATACGGGAGCAGGCATCCCCTCGGAACTTGAGGGAGCGCTTTTTGAGCAATTTAGGACCGGCAATCACCCGGCCTCTGGGAGCGGTCTGGGGCTGGCTTACTGCCGGATGGCGATAGAAGCCCATGAGCAGCAAATTAGCGGCGGCAACGCGCCGGATGGTGGGGCAGTTTTCACCTTTACCCTGGCCCTCGCGCCGGATAACCTCGGTTCCTGACAGGTGGCCAGGGTTTACCTGGCAGCCAATTCCTCTGCTTGAATCTTTGTCTGTTCTTAACGGTTAGGAACGGAAATTACAACTTACAAAACTGAGAATGGAGATTAGAGATTGGAGATTTGAGACTGGTTCAATCTCCAATCTCAAATCTCCAATCCCCTGTAGGTTATTTCATCCGCGTTCCTTAGTATAAAAGCGAAGGACCTATGACCACCCGATTGAAACGTTACCAAACGGCGTTCAACACACTCGTTGATTACCTGTTACGGCCGTCTTCCCAGCTACACGACAAAGAACAAAGATACCGGGCTTACCTGCTCAGCGGCCTATCCCTGGCCCTACTACTTACGCTCTGCCTCGCCGCGCCGGTGTGGGTTTTTCTTCACCTTGACTTCCGCGCCGCGCCTGTAATTTCAATGGGGTTGCTGCTAGGGTTATCGGTGAGCTACGCCTTCAGCCGGACCCGCTATTACGCCGTCGGCGCGTTTGGCTTGAGTCTCTCTCTTTTTGTCTTCGTTATCATTACCCTGGTTACCTCCCCCGGCCAACCGGTTGAACATACCTTGATCTTTGTGTTTCTCATTTTAGCGGCGGTTATCGCTTACCTGTTTTTGCCCCGGTATATCGCGCTGCTCTTTATTGTCGCCAACGTCATTGTTGTTAGCCTCCATTCCTTTATCTGGCAGCTTCCCTTCCTCTATGCCTTCTCCTACCTTGTTTTTTTTATTTTAGTGGGGCTGTTGAGCGAACTCAGTCTGGCCTTCGCCAACCGCCATAAGGAAAACCTGGCTCAGAACGCTGCGCGCCATCATAAAATTTACGAAGCGAGCCTGGACGCCTTTTACCTGCTGGAAAGCGTCCGGGACGCTGACGGCGAAATTGTGGACTTTCGCATTGCCGAAGTCAATGAAAAGGCGACGCGGCAAATGTCTATGTCCCGCGATCGGTTGGTGGGCAAGCTGATTTGCGAGCTGTTTCCCGTGAACCGGAGCAATGGCTTTTTTGAGCAGTATAAGCAAGTGGTCTTAACCGGCGAACCGCTTTTGCAAGAGTATATGATCCCGGCTGAACACGCCGCGCCTGGCTGGTATCATCAGCAGGCGGTTAAGGTGAACGACGGCGTCGCTATTTTTAATCAGAAAATCACAGAGCGCAAAGAGATTGAAAACGCCCTGCGCGTGAGTGAGGAGCAGTTCCGGGGCGCGTTTCAAAGCGCCGCGCACGGCATCGCCCTGGTGTCGTTGACGGGCCAATTTTTACAAGTCAACCACTCTTTCTGTCATATTGTCGGCTATTCTTCGGCAGAGATGCTGGCGCTCGATTTCCAAACTATCACCCACCCGGATGATCTGGATATTGATCTGGCTTACGCCCAACAGTTATTGAACGGAGACATTGACAGCTATCAGTTAGAGAAGCGGTATGTTCATAAATCGGGCCGCCCGGTTTGGGTTTTGCTAAGCGGGGCGTTAGCGCGAAATAATGACGGCGATCCCGTTCATTTCATTGCTCAGGTCATTGATATAACACAGCGCAAAGAGATGGAAATCGTGTTGCAAGAAAAGCATGAGGAGCTGGATAACTTCTTCACGGCCGCGCTCGATTTGCTCTGTATTGGCGATATGGACGGCCGTTTCGTGCGCGTTAACAAAGAGTGGGAAAACGTACTAGGCTACACCGTGGCTGAATTAGAGGGACGGCCGTTCCTCGACCTGGTCCACCCCGACGACCGGCAGCCAACGCTGGACGCCATTGCCTTCCTGAGCGAGCAAAACCCCATTCTCAACTTCACCAACCGATACCGCACCAAAAACGGCCGTTACCGTCTCATTGAATGGCGCTCCTACCCGCGCGGCCAGCATATCTACGCCGCCGCTCGCGATATTACCGAGCGCCAGCAAGCGGCGGAAGCCTTGCAACGAAACGAAGAAATGCTCTCCGCCCTGTTTGAAGCTGCCCCTGAGGCCCTCAATTTATGGGACGCGGACCTCAACCTGATCAAAATCAACAGCGTTGGCGCGGCCATGTACCCGCCTGAAATGCGGCAAAAAGGGCTGATTGGTCGCCATATAACCGAACTGGCGCCCCGCATCAAAGAGGTGGGGCGCTATGATGATTACCTGGAAGTTTTGCGCACCGGCCAACCCCGTTACTATGAAGGCGTGCCTTATGGCAACCGTATGCTAAATATCCACGCCTTTAAGGCCAGCCACTATCTGGGCGTTATTGTGACCGACGTCACCGAGCAGTATCAGGCCGCCGAACGGCTGCGGCAAAGCGAGGCGGAAAAAGCGGCTATTTTGAGCAGCATGGACGACCTTGTCTTTGTTCTGGACAAGGATTTTACTTATATTGAGCTTCACCAAAATTCCGACAATCAAGACTTGCTGCTGGAGCCGTCCCACTTTTTAGGCAAGCGATTTACCGACATCCCCTTCCCGGAACCGGCTCGTTCAACTATTTTGACCGCATTGACCGCCTGCCTGGAAACAAACCAGACGCAAAGCGCCGCCTATCA
>CAYONK010000285.1:0-6405 GCA_964405285.1 uncultured Ardenticatenaceae bacterium | reverse complement strand
ACGGCCACGTCGTCATGGTCGGCGACGGCATCAACGACACCCCCGCCCTGGCCGCCGCCAACGTCGGCGTCGCTATCGGTGGAACCGCTCAAGCACTGGAAACGGCCGACGTCACCCTGATGCGCGACGATCTGCGTCTGCTCCCCTTCGCCCTCCGCCTCAGCCGGGCCACCATGCGGATCATCGGCGTGAATGTCGCCCTGGCCCTGGGGCTAAAATTCGCCTTCTTCCTCCTGGTCCTGATCGGCTTAGGCTCTATGTGGCTGGCCGTCCTGGCCGATATGGGCGTCTCCTTGCTGGTAACGGTGAACGGGATGCGCTTGCTGCGCCATCCAAAATCAGGAGAATGAGATGCAACCGGGCAACTACCCTATTCGGCGCGATGTGCTAAAGCAGTTCTGGTACGCCTTCACCAAGACCGGGCAGGTGGAGGCGATCAACGGCCAGGAGGCGGATCCCATCGTCTTACGTTCCTGGCAGCGCTGTGCCCCTCGTCTGGCCCCACGCCAATCCCTTCGCCTGGTCACACTGCAAGAGCCAGCCCTGCAAAAAAGCCTGAAGGTCCACGAAGACCTGATGATGCTCGCCCGCCCATTCGTCGAAGATATTTACCAGTTCCTCCAGGGCGCTTACTGCGCCATCATCGTCACCGATGGGGCCGGTTGCATCCTCGACGTAGAAGGGGATCAATCCATTTTGGACCATTCCCAAGAGCCGGTGACAACACGCGGCCGTTCGCTCGCCAGCCAACGCTTTTCCGACGACGTCAATGTCGCCGCCTTGCAAAAGGGAGCCATCTGGTCGGAAGGGCACATGGGGACCAACGCGCTCGGTCTGGCGTTGATCACCGCCATGCCGGTGCAGGTGGTTGGCGCGGAGCATTACCACGAATTCTTTCATCTGATGGCCAGCTCTGCCGCGCCGATCCATGACGTAAACGGCCGTATTCTCGGCGTCCTCGGCATTTTGGAACCAATTTCGGCCGTTTCCCGGCACAGTTTGTCGTTGGTGATGGCCGCCGCTCAAGCCATCAACAACCAACTCCAGGCCGACATGTATCTGCAAGAGGCCAATCACCGCCTGACTGAGGTGAAAGCAATCCTGGAACTGATCCACGAGGGCGTTGTCACCTGGGACGCCAGCGGTAGTTTAAATCAGATCAACGGTCTGGCTTCGCGCACGCTCAAACTGCATGCCTCCTCGGTGCTAGGCCGGCCCTATCAGGAAGTGTTGCAATTCCCCGCCGAATTGCAGAAGGCCATCGAGGAGAATCAAGAATTAACCGACGTAGAAGCGTCGCTGACAACCAATGGGCAGGCGGTAGACTGCCTGGTGAGCCTGATGCCCATCTCTTATGGAACGTCAATTCCGGCCGGCTACATCGCCATCCTGCGGCCGATTGAACATGTGCGTCGCCTGGTCCACCAACAAGTCGGCACAAAAGCGATGCTGGCGCTGGACGACATGCCAATCCAATCGGCCGCGATGCGTTCCGTAATGCGGCAGGCGCGGACGGCCGCGCGGGGCACGGCCCCTGTGCTGCTGCGCGGCGAGGGGGGCGTGGGGAAAAACCACCTGGCCCGCGCCATCCACAACGACAGCGAACGGGGCAGCAAACCGTTCCTGGCGATCAATTGCCAGGCCATCCCCCACGAGTTGATGATCAGCGAGATTTTGGGGTACGACCAGGGCAGCGGCTCTGACGGCCGTCCGAGCAAATTTGAGCTGACCAATGGTGGCACGTTGATGTTCGACCACATTGACGGGCTGTCGTTGGAGATGCAGGCCGCCTTGCTACACGTCATCGAGACGGGGCACGTTATGCGTCTGGGCAGTTCACGCGCCATTCCGGTAGACGTGCGGATCATCGGCGCAACATCGTTGCCTTTAGAAAAGCTGGTCAAAGAAGACCAGTTCATGTCGCATCTTTATTACCGCTTTGGCGTGTTCAATATCACCATCCCGCCGCTGCGCGAGCGGCGCGAGGACATCCCGCTGTTGGCGGAACGTTTCCTGGCGCGTATCTCGGAGCGGGATGGGGTGGCGGCGTGGATAGATGATGAGGCAACGGCCGTTGTCAAACGCTACCCCTGGCCCGGCAACGTCCGCGAACTGGAAAGCGTCCTCGAACGCGCCCTCCACCACAGCCAAGACAACACCATCCGCGTCACCGACCTCCCCGAAACCATCCGCAGTGGCCGGATCGTCGTCGGCGACTCTCCCCAGGTCGAACCCATCCTCACCACTGCCGAAGCCGAACGAGAAGCCATCATCCGGGCCGGCCGCGCCTGCCAGGGCCAGATCACCGAGATGGCGCAACATTTAGGCATCGGCCGCACCACCCTCTGGCGCAAGATGAAGCGCTACCACCTCACCCCCGAACAATTTAGATTATAAGCTACGTTTCATAATGAAACGCGGCGCGGCTATATTTGTTTCACAATGAAACAGATTCTCCTCCTTTATTGATCTCGTTGCGCGATGATGTATGATTATCCTCAGTGTGTTGTGCAAATTAACCGAAATGAGCGACTTCAGACTATGGTTTTTTGCCCAAACAGCCTGACCCCAAATACCCATCTCACCCCACCCACCCTGCCTGGCTTGAGCATCGCAAGGGTCTTGGGCGCTGTCGAAAGCCTCGATAAACACGGGAAGAGGCACAACAAGTTAAGCAACAGCAAATCAGCATATAGGTAAGCTCCTCGCCTGGAGGCGTTGGTGTTTATAGTTTGCTATGCGCATGAAGGAGGTGATCACCTAGAGTAATTCCCTGTTTGGCGACTATTCGAAATAACTGTTTTTCCGCAATGACTGTGCAACCGTTTCACGGCAGGCAATAGCCTGTCACCTGGCTTACTGAATTTTAGGAGAGAAAAATGGATAACCTACTTGGTGAATTTCTTGGTACGATGTTCCTGATCATCTTGGGTAACGGGGTTGTGGCCAACGTTTTGTTGAACAAATCGAAAGGCCAAAACGCTGGCTGGATTGTCATAACCACGGGCTGGGCTATGGCGGTTATGGTTGGCGTTTTTGTGTCCATATCCGCTGGTGCGCCTCAAGCCGACATCAACCCGGCTGTTACCATTGGTAAGTGGCTCATCCTGGGCGTCTACACCCCTGCGCAAGCCATTATGACAATGTTGGTTCAAATCGCTGGGGCCTTCCTCGGTGCGGTCATCGTTTTCCTGGCCTACTTCCTTCACTGGGGTGAAACGGCCGATCCTGGCCTGAAATTGGCTGTCCATTCCACCGGCCCAGCCATCCGCAACACCCCCTGGAACTTCGTCACCGAAGTAATTGGCACGATGGTTCTGCTGATCGGCGTTGGCGCTATCTTCAGCGACGCTACCGGCGGCAACCCGGCGTCTGGCTTAGGCCCTTATCTGGTCGGTATGCTGGTCTGGGGCATCGGCCTCTCTCTGGGTGGTCCCACCGGGTATGCTATTAACCCGGCCCGTGACTTAGGCCCGCGCCTCGCCCATTTCGTTCTGCCCATCCCTGGCAAAGGCGACTCTGATTGGGGTTATGGCTGGATTCCGGTTGTGGCTCCCCTGCTCGGCGGTGTCTTGGGCGCGCTTGTCTGGAACCTGGTTTTTTAAGTCTCATATAAGCTAACCGCTGCCTGATCGTTGTGTTCGATCAGGCAGCGGTTGATTAGCAAACATTTGTACACAAGTAATAGTTGCGCAAATTAGGGAGTAAAGCTGATGAAGAAATTGATTAATGCGATAGACGACGTCGTCAAAGAGCAACTTGAGGGCATGGCTCTGGCCCATCCCGACATGCTGAAAGTTCATTTTGAACCCACCTTCGTGGTGCGCGCCGATGCGCCAGTACAGGGCAAAGTGGCCCTTATCTCCGGTGGTGGCAGCGGCCACGAACCGATGCACGGCGGCTTCGTAGGCATGGGTATGTTAGACGCCGCCTGTCCCGGCGAAGTATTTACCTCCCCCACCCCGGACCAAATGTATGAAGCAGCCAAAGCAGCCGATGGGGGCGCCGGCGTGTTGTTCCTGGTGAAAAACTACACTGGCGACGTATTGAATTTTGAAACGGCCGCCGAGATGGCTTACGCCGATGGCATCAAAGTGCAGAGCATTCTCATTGACGATGACGCTGCTGTGAAGGATAGCCTGTATACGGCCGGCCGTCGCGGTGTTGGCACCACTGTTCTGGCGGAAAAAATCGTCGGGGCGGCCGCCGAAGCCGGATACACCCTGGACCAATGCGCCGACCTGGCCCGGAAGGTGAACCAAAACGGCCGTTCCCTCGGCATGGCCCTCACTTCCTGCACTGTCCCGGCGGCTGGCAAACCCACCTTTGAACTGGGCGAAGACGAATTCGAGATCGGTATCGGCATCCATGGCGAACCGGGCCGTGAACGCCTGACCATGAAAACGGCCGACGAGATCACCGATATGATGTCCCTGGCGATCATTGACGATGGGGCCTACACCCGCACCGTACGCGAGTGGGACAACAATTCTGGCGAATGGGTGGACGTTGAACTCACAGACCCGCCGTTCCAGGCAGGAGATCAGGTGATCGCCTTCGTCAACAGCATGGGTGGCACGCCTGTCTCTGAACTGTATGCCGTGTATCGCAAATTAGCTGAGATTTGCGAAGCCAAAGGTCTGAAGATTGTCCGCAACCTGATCGGTCCTTACATCACCTCCCTGGAAATGCAAGGCTTCTCCATCACCCTCCTGAAGGCTGACGAGGAAATCCTGAAGTTCTGGGACGCGCCGGTGAATACCCCCGGTTTGCGCTGGGGAGCCTAAGAGCAGTTGATAGTTGACAGTTGACGGTTGATAGTTGGAGGCAACTACCAACTACCCAGTATCAACTCCCAACTTCCAAAGGACGACATCATGGTGACAAGAGATCAAATAGTCCGGTGGCTGGAGGCAACGGCCGTTGTCATGCAGGCCAACAAAGAATACCTCACCCAATTGGACGCCGCCATCGGCGATGCCGATCACGGCATCAACATGGCTCGCGGCTTCAACAAAGTGACGGAAAAGTTGCCCAGCGTGGCCGACAAAGACATCGGCAACATCCTCAAAACCATCGGCATGACCCTCATCTCCAGTGTGGGCGGCGCCAGCGGACCACTATACGGCACCTTCTTCATGCGCAGCGGAATGACCCTGGCCGCAAAAGAGGAACTCAGCGACGACGATCTCTTTAAGATGCTCAAGAGTGGTGTTGAGGGCATCTTACAACGTGGCCGCCCCCAACTGGAAGACAAAACCATGTTCGACGCCTGGTCCCCCGCCCTGGAAGCAATGGAATCAGCCCTGCAAAATGGTCAAGACACCAAGAGTGCGCTCCGGGCAGCCGTAGACGCCGCCGAACAAGGCATGAAAAACACCATCCCACTACAAGCACGCAAGGGCCGCGCCAGTTACCTGGGAGAAAGGAGCATTGGGCATCAAGACCCTGGCGCAACCTCCTCCTACCTCATGCTTAAAGCTTTACTAGACACGTTAGAAAGTTAATAACCGTCAGGACGGCGGTGGCGCTTCAGTCGCCACCGCCTCCCCACTATTTTTCATCTGTAAGGAGAGAAAAATGCCTAAGAATTACGTAGCCGCGATTGACCAGGGTACAACCAGTACCCGCTGCATGATCTTCAACCACGCTGGGGAGCCGGTTGGCAGCCACCAACTGGAACACGAACAAATCTACCCCAAACCAGGTTGGGTTGAACATGATGCAATGGAAATTTGGGCGCGCACCCAAGATGTTATCAAAGGGGCCATGAAGAATGGCGGTCTCACCGCCGCCGACATCGTCGCCGTCGGCGTCACCAACCAACGTGAAACCACCGTTGTCTGGGACAAAACCACCGGCAAACCTCTCTACAACGCCATCGTCTGGCAAGACACCCGCACCGACAAAATCTGCAAAGAACTTGAAGGCAACGTCGGCCAAAACCGGTTCCGGGAAAAGGTTGGCCTTCCCCTGGCCACCTATTTCTCCGGCCCCAAAGTGAAATGGATTCTCGACAACGTCGAGGGCGTGCGCGAAGCAGCCGAGCGCGGCGATGCCGTCTTCGGCAACATTGACACCTGGGTCATCTGGAACCTCACCGGTGGGGTGCGCGGTGGGGCGCACGTGACAGACGTCACCAACGCCAGCCGTACCATGCTGATGAACCTGGACAAGCTGAACTGGTCTGAAAGCATCGCCCGCGAGATGACCATCCCCATGTCCATGCTGCCGGAGATCAAACCATCCTCGGCCGTTTATGGCTACACCTATGAAGATGGTCCGTTTGGTGGCCGTATCCCCGTCGCTGGCGACCTGGGCGACCAACAAGCCGCCACCGTCGGGCAAGCCTGCTTCAGCCCCGGCGAAGCGAAAAACACCTACGGCACCGGCTGCTTCATGCTG
>CAYONK010000284.1:0-6429 GCA_964405285.1 uncultured Ardenticatenaceae bacterium | reverse complement strand
GGCGCGGCTGGCGCAGGCGCTCAGCGCTGCCGGACCGGGGGAGGAGGGGGCAGAGCTGGCACCGGCCGTTGCCCAACCGCCAGCCACCCCCCAACCAGCACACTAACCAACACCGCCCCAACGCCGCCTGTCTCATCTCTGTCTCCTTCCACTGCCGCGCCTCGGCCAGGGCGTTGGCCGGGTCAATGAACAAGGAGCGGAAATGATGTGGCTGGGTGGCTGCCTTGGGTGGGATTGCTTCTAACGTGCATCATCTTTACACAATCGGGGAATCTCTATGGACCTCTTTGCCTTGTTAGACGACATTCAGACCATTGCCCGCAACGGCCTTCACTACAGCCGCGACCCCTACGAACGCGAACGATACGAGCGGCTGCTCACCCTGGCGACCCAGACCTATACGGCGCAATTGGACCTGCCAGACGAGGCCATTCGCGCCCGGTTTCGCGCTGAATTCGGGCACATCACCCCCAAAGTGGGGGCCAGCGCCGCCATCTTCAACCAACAAGGTCACATCCTCCTGATGGACCGCGCCGACGGGCATGGCTGGTGCCTGCCCTGCGGTTGGGTGGAACCGAATGAGCGGCCGGCCGAGGCCGCCGTGCGTGAAGCGTGGGAAGAGACCGGCCTGACCGTGACTGTCAGGCAGTTGGTGGGTGTCTTTACCCGGATGCCCGACGGCCGTTATGGACCCCACACTATGGTCGGTATCGTCCACCTCTGCGATGTGGTCGGCGGCGAATTGACGCTCTCCCACGAAGGGCTGGACCTGCGCTACTGGCCGCTGGAGGCGGTAGACCGCTGGTTCGCCACCCATGAACAATATGCCCGCGCCGCCCACGCCATGTGGCAATCTGACCGGCTCCTCCCGGCCATCTCGCACTGAAAGGGGCTTGCATGAAAAGCTATCTCCACCTCATTGACACCCAAACAATCGGCCCCCGCTGCGACGTCACCCCGCTCTTTGCCGACCCGGCTGCTTTCGCCCAACTCATCGCCGACCTATCGGAGCCTTTTGCCGCTGCCCCCCTGGACTATGTGGCCGCCATTGACGCCCTGGGGTTTGTCCTGGGCGGGGCGATGGCCTTGCGGATAGGGACGGGCTTCATCCCCATCCGCAAGCGCGGTAAGCTGCCAGTGGCTACCCGCGCGGTTGAGTTTGTGGACTACAGTGGTCTGGCGAAGGGGTTGGAAATCCGGCGCGGGCTGCTGCAACCGGGCGACCGCGTTTTGTTGGTTGATGAATGGATTGAGACCGGGGCGCAGGCGCAGGCGGCCATCCGCCTCATTGAACAAGAAGGTGGGGTGGTCGCCGGTATCGCCACGATAAACATAGACGACAACCCGCTGCCCGCAGACCTATGCCGCCGGTATTTTTGTCATGCGCTCCGGAATGATATGCGTTGACTATCTGACTTTCTGTTACTGGCAACAAAAAACGGTCATTGCCCTGTCTCGTCGTTCTCAGCCGCGCCGCTTTGCAACCGCTTGCGCTGTTCCAGATACGACTCGTCGCTAATCACCTCTCTCCCATGCTCCTGCTCAAACGCCAACCGCGCCGCCCCTGCCACCTCGCCCGTACAGTTGCAGGGTCAGGGTGGCCAGGCTTTCCGGGTCGTAGCTGGCGCGCATTTGCGCCGGATGGGGTTTGAGGTTTTGGATAGGTGTGGTTGGCATGGGAAAATTCCTTTTTGAAATGCGGAGTGCGGGGTGCGGAATGGGGAATGGCGGGCGGGTGTTTCTGGGGAGCGCAGGTGTGGGAAGCGCGGGGATGTTGGTTGGTTCGTTGGTTGGTTGGAGAGGAGAAGGAGGGGAGAACGGCCGTTATCGGCCGGTCTGGTTAGGCGGAGATGGGGTGGGGAGAACGGCCGTTTTCCCCTTGCAGCCCGCCCCTTTTGCCGTTACAACTTAGGGGGTACGGTGGGGGAGAAAACGGCCGTTGGCGGCTTGCTACACCCATTCAAGCGAGAAACAATGGATATTTTGGCATTACGAACAGGGATCGCCGAACGCGATTCAATCAGCATTTTGGAAACGGTGGACGTCCACACCGGGGTCAGAACCATCCTCCAGGAGTTCGATTGCGTCATCGAAGCGCCGAACTGGACGAGCAACGGCCGTTTCCTCATCTACAACAGCGGCGGTCGGATATACACCTACGAGCTGGCAACTGGGGAAAACAAAGAGATTGACACCGGCTTTGCCACGAACTGCAACAACGATCACGTTCTCTCACCGGATAACAATCAGCTTGCCATCAGCCATCATACAAGCGAAGACGCCGCATCGCGTATCTACATTCTGCCTCTTGCCGGTGGCGATCCGGTGTTGGTCACCGAAAAAGGCCCCAGCTACCTGCACGGCTGGTCGCCCGACGGCCAGCGGCTGGCCTACTGCGCCGAGCGTGGCGGGCAATACGACATTTACACGATCTCCGTGAAGGGCGGCGCAGAAACACAGCTAACCAATGAACCAGGACTGGACGATGGGCCGGAATACTCCCCCTCCGGCGCACATATCTGGTTCAACTCCACGCGCAGCGGCCTGATGCAAATCTGGCGGATGGAAACAGATGGCGCAAACCCTACCCAGATGGTTCAGGAGGAGGCCAACTGCTGGTTCCCCCATGTCTCACCAAACGGCCGTTTCGTTGCCTACCTCGCCTACAACAAAGATGACGTTGCGCCGGACGAGCATCCGCCGAATAAAGAGGTAGAACTGCGGCTGGTCCCGGCCGAGGGCGGCGCTTCCAAGCGCATCGTGAACCTGTTCGGCGGTCAGGGAACAATAAACGTCAACTCCTGGTCGCCGGATAACCGGACGCTGGCCTTCGTCTCGTACCGGCTGAAGAACTGAGATTAGAGATTAGAGACTGGTGGTCGTGGCAACATCAGCCGCATCCACCTGGATAACGCCGCCGCCTCGATAGCGCTCCGCGTCGCGTCCCTCCAGAAAAGTGGCTCTCTGATGTTTGGTGTGGTGATGTAGGGGCTGGCCTTGTGCCTGCCCCAGAGGGCGACCACAAGGGTACGCCCCTACCACATTAAACCTCAGAGAACCAGAAAAGTTAAAGACAGAGCGGCAACCGCCGGTCGCCCACTATCCCGCTGCAACTTAGGGGAATAGGGTGAGAGAGAACGGCCGTTTCCCATTCCGCAATCCGCCAGTGCAAATTGGAAATAGAAAACGGCCGTTTCCTTACCTGCTCAGATCATTCCTGGGCGACCTATTGACGCAACACCAAGGGCATAAACAGGTCAAATCCAGCAAACGGCCAGGTCGTCCAATCAGGGGATGGCCCACGCCGCAGCGAGACGGGAATCCGAACCCGCTGCCCATTTTCGGCCAGGACATTGATAAACGCATAGTCGCTTTCACCAACCTGTATCTGGCTTGGATCGGCGTGAATGGTTAACGTTCCGGCCTCTGGGTCAGGTTCTAGTTGCAGCCAGGCGGCCGTTGTGCTGGCGGTCCAGTCCAATTCTCCCGTACCCACGTTGGAGATAGCGACTACCCGTGTTTGCGGCGCGGTGTCGAAGCGCCCCACATGCCAGCCCAACTGCGTCGGGCCAACCGCCAGCCGGGGCGGCGGATACCCCAGATCGTCGTTGACAATCACATTGATGCTTTCCATGGCGGGCATACCCATGCTGTTGACAACCTGCAACGACACCCGATGCACGCCCACCGGCAGCAGCCAGGCCGTATGGGCAAAGCCTGTGCCGCTGGCCACCAGCTGCCCATTGATGAACCACGTCGTATTTTGCGGATTTACCGCTCCTTGCCGGTCAAAGACGTCGGCAAAGAAGCTGATGGGCGTGCCATAGGGTACTTCGTGTTGGTTTACCGGGTCTATAAAGCGGATGCGCGGCGGGTTGGGTGGAATAGGTGTAGGATCGCTTTGCCCCTCGCCAGAGCGCACGCCATCGTGGGCAACCACGCGGAAACGGCCGAAACTGCTGCCCGCCATGTCGCTCAGGGGAATGGTGGTGCTGGTAGTCGTCAGCCCCAGGCGGTGCGCTGTCCAGGTTGTGCCGCCGTTGGGCGAGTAGTACACATCCCAGGTTAAGGGGTCATTGTCCGCGTCCTGGCTTTGCCATTCGATGACGACATGATCGCTCTGGATAACGGCCGTTACCCCACTTACCACCGGCGCATTCGCGCTCACCGGAATCGTCCGCAGCGCAACATCATGCCGCAAGTCGCGCAGCACAATGGAGGCTGTGTCCGGCGCAAACGGCACCACCACCGTAAACTCCTGCGCCACCGATTGGTCAGAAGCCGGGCCATCATCGTGATCATGCGGATTGGTATCAAAGTTGTAGCTTGCCAGCACATTCTCATCCGCGTCGCGCAATTGCACCTGATAATGGTCGCCAGTTGGTGCATCATACGGGCCAGGTGAATCCCATAGCCGCAGGGCGGTAACAATGGCTGCGTTGTTCGCCTCCACAATTGCGCCAAAGAGAGCCAGGTAATCCTCGCCAACGCCCACCGGGGCCGTCGTGCGGCGCAGGCTGCCATCATTGCTCAGATTGTCGTAAATAGCCTCATAGTTGTAGTCGCTGACCCACTCATTATCACAGTAGCCCATAAAGTCAGTCCACTGGTCATTGGGCAGCACCATAGGCACAAGCAGCGGGTTTAAACCGGCCGCGCCCACATCAAACCCCCACATGCTACCGCTGCCAATGCTCAGGTCGCTGCGCGGGAAGTTGTTGTCTTGTATGCTGTGACCACAGGCCGCATTCATGCCCAGCGGATGACCGCCGGTCACGCTGTGCCCCACCTCGTGGCCCATGTAGAAATCGGCCGAACTACCGTCAAAGTCCCAACCAAAGTCATGTGGACCGGCCGGCCCCGATGAGATGCGGCCACCGCTTGCCCTGCCCCGCGGGAAAACCAGGTCAGGGTTAGCCGGATCGTAGAAAAGCATACTGTAGATAAAAATGTCAGAGTCCCACTCTTCGGTAGCGCGTAGTTCGGCAGCTTTGCCATTCACATAAATAGCAGCGCAGGAGGAGCGGTTGTCGGCGTCATCCGTAAGCAGCTCTGCGCAATCATCCCCGATGCGCTGGATACGCGCGCCTAACCCCTCGTCTACAATCACGCGCTCGTCAAAATGGATATTGGTTGCGCCCACGGGGTAGACTCGCTGGAACCAGGATTTGGCTTGGGCCACGTCAAGCAAGGGGCGCGGCGCATAGGAATTGCCGTTGATCTCAAACTCCCAGAGCAGCAAAAAGACCGGCAAATTGGGCGACGGCCGCATGGTAAACAGGGGCGTCGTCAGCGTATTGTTGGCAAAATTTGGCTCGTCGGGAATCTGGTTGGGGTTGACAACGGCGCGTAAGCGCAAGCTCTCATCCACTGTCCAGACGTGGGGCAGGCGGAAGTAGAAGGCGTGTTCCAGCACCTCGCGTTGGGGGTTGCTCTGGGCTGTCATGTAATTGTTATCGGGCGTAAGCGGCCCGCCAATCACATTGCCGTTGGCATCTACGCGGTAAAGCTGGGCGGCCACGCCGGGCACGTTGGCGCCATCACCAGAGACAAAGACGCGCACGCCC
Source organism: uncultured Ardenticatenaceae bacterium (assembly GCA_964405285.1). Classification (GTDB taxonomy): domain Bacteria; phylum Chloroflexota; class Anaerolineae; order Promineifilales; family Promineifilaceae; genus Leptovillus. The sequence goes on along the minus strand of CAYONK010000284.1, from coordinate 862 downwards.
GTCCATTTGCCTTGAATCAGGCCAATAGATTGCGTGGCGTCTTGAATGCCCTGGGTGACTTCAATTTGCGTAACGGCAATGTCCACTACAGGCAGCGCCGCCGCGTCGCGGGCCAGTCGCTTAAGCGTGCCATGTTCGTGCCAGAACAGATAATTCTCATCGGGTCCGCCCAAAGCCAGATCGAACGTCAGGTATTCAAATTCAGACACATTTTGCTTGGAGTAGATCAGCGCAGCATTTCCCCCGCTGCGGCTAAGGCGATAGAGGCCAAAATCATAGAAGATGTCTATCCCTACCTGTAGCTCTCGCCTTTCGACAAAGTAGAGGTTGTCGGCATCTACGCGAATTTCTACAATTTCGGCATTTGCCACTGGGCTGGTGTAGATGATGCTGCCGCTTTGCCCGGCCGGGTACTGCCAGATGTTGTTTGTTTTGGCGGCGTAAACCACATCGGTAGCGCAGCCACCCACGCAGACCTGGCTGGCAAAGCTGGTCACGTCGCCGGTAGAAGAGATGGCGCCGCCACTGATGGTCCGTTGGTACAGCGTGCCACTGGTCCACCATAAGACGCGGTTGCCCGTCACCCACAGCCGTGAAGGGAAGCCTGGCCCTAGCTCTGCGGCCGTCACGATGGTTTCGACAACGGGAATAGCGAACGGGTTGACCGGTTTGAGGACGCGCTTAATGCCATAATCCTGGTGCAGCAGGTAGACCCAGTTCCCTACCTCGCGCACCTGTACGGCAAGAGTTTCTCCATCGTAAATGGGTGTGGGCAAGTCGCCTTCGTTGGCGGTGACGGGCAGGCGCACCAGGGCGTCCTGGTAGCGGCTCATCCAATAAAGATATTGCTCATCGGCCACGA
>CAYONK010000283.1:0-6431 GCA_964405285.1 uncultured Ardenticatenaceae bacterium | reverse complement strand
ATGGCGGGCATCCGGGTCATGCCGCCGACCAACACCACCTGGGTGATTTCTGAGGTGGAGAGGCCCGCGTCTTTCAACGCCTGACGACACGGTTCGATGGAGCGGCGGACCAAATCTTCGGTCAACTGCTCCAACTTGGCCCGGCTCAGGGTCAGGTTCAGATGCTTGGGGCCACTGGCGTCGGCGGTGATGTAGGGCAGGTTGAGTTCCGTCTGCATGGTGGTAGACAACTCGATTTTCGCTTTTTCGGACGCTTCCTTGAGCCGTTGCAGCGCCTGACGGTCGTTGCGCAAGTCAATGCCCTGGTCCATTTTGAACTGTTCGGCCGCCCAATCAATAATCTTTTGGTCAAAATCGTCGCCGCCGAGGACGGTGTCGCCGTTGGTGGATTTCACCTCGAAAACACCATCGCCCACTTCCAAAATGGAGATGTCGAAGGTGCCGCCGCCCAGGTCATAGACGGCGATCATCTCGTCTTTGTTGTTGCCCACGCCATAGGCCAATGAGGAGGCGGTTGGCTCGTTGACGATGCGCATCACTTCCAGCCCGGCGATTTTGCCGGCGTCTTTGGTAGCCTGACGCTGGCTGTCGTTGAAGTAGGCGGGCACGGTGATGACGGCCTGCGTGACCGGCTGGCCGAGGTAGGCTTCGGCGTCGGTCTTGATTTTTTGCAGGATCATGGCGGAGATTTCCGGCGGGGAGTAATCGCGTTCGTTCATGACAACGCGCAAGTCGCCGTTAGGGGCTTTGCGCACGTCATAGGGGACGTATTTGCGGGCGCGGGCCACTTCCGGATCGTCATATTTGCGCCCCATAAAACGCTTGACGGAAGCGATGGTGTTTTGCGGATTGATGACGGCCTGCCGTTTGGCGACCTGACCCACCAGGCGTTCGCCGGTCTTGGGGTTGACGGCGACGATGGAGGGGAAGAGGCGGCTGCCTTCGGCGCTGGGGATGACGACGGGTTCGCCACCTTCCATCACGGCCGCTACGGAGTTGGTTGTGCCTAAGTCTATACCGATTATTTTGCCCATGTTGTTCTATACCTCGCTGCTGGTTTTACTGATGAAGACCTGACAAGTTTTCGCGAAAACCTTTCAGGTCTGAATGGTTGTTATTCTGCTACGTAGACGAGCGCCGGCCGGATCACCCGGTCGCCGAGCGTGTACCCTTTTTGTAGTTCGCGGGTGACAGTCCCGCTCTCATATTCGTCGGAGGCTTCTTGCATGATGGCTTCGTGGAGGTTGGGGTCGAAGGGTTGACCAACGGCCGTTATCGCCTGCACGTTCAAGCCCTCCAATATCGTCGCCAGTTTGCGCTGCACCAGTTGGATGCCCTCGAACCAACTATCGGCGCTGATCGCTTCCGGCACTGTCTCCATCGCCCTGTCGAAATCATCCATCACGGGCAGCAAGCGGGCGGCCATATCGCCGGTGGCCCGCTGCTGAATTTCCAACCGCTGCTTTTCCATGCGCTTGCGGGCGTTGGCAAATTCCGCCTGGGTGCGCATCCAGCCGTCTAGATTTTTGGCGGCTTCGGCGCGGGCGGCTTCCAGTTGTTCTTCCAGGGTGGGTTGGGCGTCGCCTTTGTCGCCGTTGGGGGAAACGGCCGTTTCCTCCCCCACCTCTTCCACTATCTCCTGCTCTGTCAGCAAGGTTTCTTCTTCGTTGCCTGTTTTCTCACTCACTGATACTCACTCCACTGCTTTCCGAAAGATCGTCCAGGGGCAAATTACCCCCTACCGACAACTCATCCGAATAATACTCATGCACCAGGCCGCTCATCAGATCGGCCACATAGCGCACAGCGGCCACATTCCGGCCATACGGCATCCGCGTCGGCCCAATCACCGCCACCGTGCCGCTTTGTTCCAACATCCCATAGCGCGACAGGATGATCGTGCAGTCGCGCAGCTCCTCCCAACGCCCCTCGCCGCCGATGAGGACTTGCACACCACGCGATTCCGGCGTCTGCGCCCCGGAGATAACGTCGGCCAACAAGGTGCGCTCTTCCAAGACCCGCACCGCCTGCCGCGTTCCTTCATCCTCCAGCAAATTGACCAGGCCATCCCGGTAAATATCGCTGATCGCCCGGCTATCCGCCCGCTTGAGTACATCCAAAATCAGGCGAGTCACTTCCAACTCTAACGTATCCAGATTGCTGGCATAGACGTAAATCTCATCATACGAGGCGTTGGCGTACAGCTCATTCAACCGCTGCGCCACCGCGCTCAGACGCGCCTGGGGCAACGGCTCCGCCAGCGTCAACATCTGCTGGTTCACCTCACCGCCGCTCATCACCAGCACCATCAGCACCAAACGCCCCTGGGTGGAGATAAGCTGTAAATGCTTAAAGCGGTTGACGCGCCGTTGCGGCGCCGTCACAAAACTCGCCCCGCGTGAGGTATGGGCCAAAATGGCCGCCGCCAACTGCATCCACTGGTTCATGTCCAACCGCGCCTGGTGGAACTGGTGGCGGATCATTTGCTGTTCGTGGATGGGCAGGCGAAATTCGCCCAGCAGCTTTTGCACAAAGTAGCGATAACCGGCTTCGGTCGGAATGCGGCCGGCCGAGGTGTGCATCTGCACCAAGTAGCCCATCTCCCCCAACGCGGCCAGCTCGTTCCGCACTGTTGCCGGACTGACGCCAAGTTCGTGCATATCTACCAGCGCTTTCGAGCCAACGGCAACGCCGGTGCGTATGTAAGTGCGTATGACCAGGTCCAGAATTCGTTCCTGGCGTTCGGTTAACAATTGGAACATCTCGCTCTGTCATGACAAGGGCGAACCTTAACGTTCGCCCTGTGCCGATTTTTGTCGTTACTGGCACTCTCATTGCCAGAGTGCTAAGGTACAATTTAAGTTATCATAACATGCGAGAAGAGCAGCGTCAAATAAGAACCACGTAAGATATTGGGGTAAGAACGAGGAGCGCCCCAGGCAATTGGTCCGAGCCTGAGCGGCTGCTGTTAACGCGGATTGCTCTGCGGGGTATCGGAAGCCGAGGCGATGCTTTCTGGCAACTCAGGCAGGCGCTTATCTGGCGCTGAGTCTGCTTTTTCCGGGGATTGCCCATTGTCCCGGCTAATAATCTGCCAGATGGTGCGGATGATGATCTTGAGGTCAAGCAAAACAGACCAATGCTCAGAATACCAGATGTCGTATTTGGTGCGTTCGTTGATCGAGGTGTCACCGCGCAGACCATTGACCTGCGCCCATCCGGTCATCCCTCCCTTTTCCCGGTGACGGTCCATGTAGCGCGGCACGATCTTGCGGAACTGCTCGACGTAATGGGCCTGCTCCGGGCGCGGACCAACCAGGCTCATTTCGCCGATGAAAACGTTGATCAGGTTAGGCAATTCATCTACTTCCAGGCGGCGGATGAGTTTGCCCAATTTGGTCTGGCGGGGGTCGTTGTTGGTGGTCCAGCCGGGGCCGTCTTTTTCGGCGTCGCTGCGCATGGAGCGGAATTTAATCATCTGGAAAGGTTTGCCATCTAGCCCCATGCGTTCCTGGACAAAAAAAACAGGGCCAGGCGATTCCAATTTGATAGCGACGGCGACCAGCAGCATGAGGGGGGAGAGAAAGATGAGGCCGAAAGCGGCGACGAGGAAATCAATCAACCGCTTAAAGATGAGCATGTAACCGCGCAAAGCGAAATCGCGCACGGTGAGCAAGGGCAAGCCGCCCAGGTCGTCAATGCTGGCCTCGGTTGTGACAAATTGGAAAATGTCGGGGAAGGTTTTGATGGAAACGCGCCCGCGTTCGCAGTAGGAGATGACGCGCACAGTTTCGCGGTGGCCTTTCTCCGGCATGGCGATGATGACTTCATCTATGCCGTAGGTTTCGATCAGCTGGGGGAGGTCTTCCGGGCGGCCTATCACCGGGATGCCGAGCATCTCTTCCCGTTCGTCGCCGTTGACGATACCGACCAGGTTGTAGCCCAGGTGCGGCGACCAGAGAATGCGCTGAACGACGACCTGAGCCATGTCGCCGGTGCCAACCACCAGCAATTTATCTTCGCCGATGCCGTAGTTGCGGCGCAGGGCGGCGCGTACGTTTTGGTGGAATATCCGGCCAAACAGGAGCAGGATGATCGTCAGCACCCAGGCGTAAATGATCATGGCGCGGGGATAGTCGCGGATGACTTCGTCGCCTTTGAAGAGGAAGGTGGAGACGGCTACCGCCAGCAGTGTGCCGATTGAAACGGCGGCAAAGAGGTAGTAAAGTTGATCGACGCGGGAAATGGCGCGAGGGATATAGTATTGGCGATAGAAGAAGAGGGCGATGATGATTGAAATGACTTGCACCAGCATCAGGCCGAAGTAGTTGGAGATGGGAACGGCCGTTGGCAATTCTTCCGGCCAGGGGATGATCATCCGCAACTGGTAAGCCAGGATGAAGCCGACGCAAATCAGCAAAGCATCCAAAACGACTAGCGAGATGATGTAGGCGGTACGAAGTTTTTGCTTTCTCATTCGTCTCTATCCTTCCAGTACAGGTATTGTAACAGAGGGCTAAAAGGGTTCAAACACGGCTTTTCGGCGTTTAGACATCTCTTAGCCTACGCCAAGTGAGAACTCATGTACAATCAATAGGCTTCAAACTAGCGTGTAGCAAACGTTTAGACTGTTGCTGTCGCCTTTATTGTTGCGCTTCGCGCCGGACGCGAGGAGAAATTTTCTATGAGTACAAAACCACTCTTTGGCTTTATTCTAGTCCTTTTATCTTTTCTGAGTTTTGCCGGCGGCTACGCCTTAGGGCAGTCACCCTGGGCGCCTTACCCCCTGTTCGGTCCGGCCCGCAGCACTCCGGATGAGGCGCGGGAATCGTTCGCCCCATTTTGGGAGGTCTGGAATCTGGTTCATACGCGCTACTACGATCAGCCGGTGGATAACGACTTGCTGGCCGAAGGGGCGATCAACGGTATGTTGGCGGTATTGGGCGACACGAATACGCGCTATCTCTCGCCGGCCGACGAAGAAGCGGCGCGGGAGACGATGTCCGGCGAATTCCAGGGTATCGGCGCGGAAGTGACGTCGTTGGATGGGGCGATCACCATCGTCTCGCCGATTGAAGGTTCCCCGGCGGAGCGCGCCGGTCTGCGACCAGGCGATATTTTGCGGCAGGCGAATGGCGTAGAGCTGACCGGACTAGACGTAGCCCAGGCAGCGCGAATGATCCGGGGGCCGGCCGGAACGGCCGTTACCCTCCTTATAGAACGCAATGGCGAACAGTTTGCCCTGGAAGTGGTGCGCGAGGTGATCGAACTCAAGAGCGTACGCAGCGAAATGCTGCCCGGCAACCTGGCCTACGTCCGCCTCAATCGCTTCGGCGAACGCTCCGACCAGGAGTTGGCCGAGACGTTGGAAATGGTGATGTCCAATAACCCGGATGGCCTGATCCTCGATGTCCGGCGAAACCCAGGAGGCAGCCTGCCAACGGCCGTTGCCGTGGCCGACCAATTCTTGCCCAAAGGCGTCATCCTCCGCGAACAGTTCGGCAGTGGCTCAGAGCGCCTCTACGAATCAACAGACCGCGGGCTGGCGCAAGAAGTGCCGCTCGTTGTCCTCATTGACGAAGGCAGCGCCAGCGCCTCAGAAGTGCTGGCCGGAGCGATCCGCGATGCCGGGCGCGGCGTCCTCATCGGGCAGACGACGTTTGGCAAGGGGACGGTGCAGACCTGGCAAAGCCTGAGCAATGGTGGCGGAGTCCGCCTGACCATCGCCCGCTGGCTGACGCCAAGTTCATACTGGGTACACGAACAGGGGTTAGCCCCCGACTATTTTGTTTCCCTGCCAGAAGATGGCGCGATTGAGGATGCTCCAGACGCCCAACTGCAAGCAGCCATGGATTATCTCAGGGGAAAAGCCCTCGGTCTGGGTGATTGACAGCTCTTCGATGTACGGAGAGGGTGCGGAGCGTTCCAGGCAAGCCGCCTCCGCCCCTCTCGGCCCATTTGGCCATTTGTCCGTCTTGACAAAATAGCCCATTTCATCTATCCTTCCCTACTATACGAAAAAAGTGAATTGCCAAATGGCAACCACAATTGTGCCTGGCAAATGGGCATGTATCTACCCCTCGATTTCGCATTCTGGGAGATTTAGATGAGCGAGACAAAACAATCCTCATTATTTCCAAAAAGCGAGCTAGCCCCCGACTCTGGCCAGCCTCACCTCAGCGCAGAAGCCTCCATCCAGGCGGCGCTGGGTCTTTTTGAGAACCATATGCGCGACGAAGGTTTTTCAATCAATACGCGCAAAGCATTTACCAGCGACGTCCGCTTACTGGGAAAATACCTGGGTATCGGGCAGCCTATCGGCGAAATTGGCACGAAAAATCTGAACGATTTTCTGGACTGGCTGCTTAATAAACGAGGCGTGCCTTGCAGCCCTAAATCCTATGCCCGCCGGGTGACGACGTTGAAAGTTT
>CAYONK010000282.1:0-6444 GCA_964405285.1 uncultured Ardenticatenaceae bacterium | reverse complement strand
ACGGCCGTTTACTGCTCGACGTGGATTTGCGCGAAGGGCAAACTTCTGTGGGCAACGCCCTGCTCCAGTACGCCAACGGGGAGATAGAGCGGCTGGCCGAAACCCACTTCGCCACCCGTGCCCACTTTGCCCCCGACGGTCGTTCCCTCGCCTACCTCCGCGCCCAGCCTGCCCGCACACCCCAGCTCATCTTACGCACGGCGGATGGGGTAGAGGAAAGCCTCACACCTGTTGTTTGGAGTACCCATCATTGGGTCAGCAACACGCAAATCGCCTACAGCACCAATGAAGGGGCTTACCTTTACGACCTGGAAAGTAGACAAAGCCAATTTTTAGCCCCCCTTCCGCGCCATGAGATGTTGGGGCGGCAACAATTCCGCGTCTCGCCCGGTGGCGAACGGCTGGCGTATGTGGATAGTAACGGCCGTTTGTGGGTGAAAGAAGTTACCACTGGTCAAACGCAAGCCATTGGCTGGGAAGTCGCCCCGATGGGCTGGCACAACGGTCTGACGTGGCGCGAAGATGGGCAACAGTTGCTTTTTGTCGCGCAGGACAACGTGGCTTTGCCCAACCAACAATCCCTCTGGCTGTGGGATGCCGCCAGCGGCGAAACGCGCCTGCTGGTGCAGGCCGGCCCCGACTTTTTGGGGCAGGCGGGTACAAATCATGTTGATCTCGGCTTCCCCTGTTGGCTAGACAATGAGACAGCATTCGTCGCCGCTTACATTTCCGGCTACACCGGCCAATTGCACATCCTCGCCGTAAACAGCGACGGCAGCGGCGTGTGGGATGTGACCCCCACCGATGGCCCCTTCCCCTACCCGGAATTGCACTGCGCCAACGGCTACCTCGCCATCCGCGCCGAGCGCACGGCCGTTGCGCTATACCAGATGAGATAGAGATAGAGTGTAGAGATAGAGAAAGCCTCTACACTCTATCTCTACACTCTATCTCTACACTCTATCTCTACACTCTACACTGAGGAGAAAACCATGACACGCACCATTATTTCCGTTATTTCAGGTATTCTATTCGTAGGGTTGGCCGTTTTGGGTTGGCTGGTACATCAGGCATCCCCCGCGCCGGAAGCGCAAATCATTCGCGGCGTGGCGCTGGGGCGTTATGACAGCGAGGCCGGCTTCACCTTCCTTTCCGGGCGGCGGTTGGATTGTACGCCACAGGGCGACGCGCCTTACACCGACACCTGCACGATGCAAATCGACGGCCGTCTGCTCACCATCCAAGCCGTCCGCAACGGGCCAGAGCATCCCAACCAGATCGGCGGCGAATGCACGGCAACCTATGCTGGGCAAACGTGGCCGTGCGACTTTGGCTCGCGCCATGTCCACATCCATCATTTTGCCTACATCCCCGACCCATTAGGGCTGGATACAGCGCAATTACAGGTGTTACAGGAACGATACTATTTGGAGAATTTGCCGGAGGAGCCGTTTCTGGCGGGCAGTTTAGCCGCGCCTTTTGTGATGATGGTGGCGTTTCTAGGCGGATGGTGGGTTTGGCAACGGCCGTCCGGTTGGCGCCGGTGGGGGACGGCCGTTGGTCTGGGTGTGGTCATATGGATAGGTGCGTTCGCCTCAGCCTTTAGCCTCACCAGCGGCTTTTGGGATTGAGGCAGGCAAGGAGGTTGCAATGGTCAGAGCAATCATTTTCTTCGGTTTATGGCTGGCGTTTCTCACCGGCTGCACTTCGCCGGAGCCGGTAGCGGAAGGCGCGCCAGCGGACAATGAAGCAGCGGGGTTGGTCGTGACGGCAACGGCCGTTGCGCCCACTCCGCATATAGAGGAAACGGCCGTTGCGCCACCCCCTCCGCCCACCACCAAAACAATAACACCTGAGACAACGCCAACAACAGCCGTTGCCTTCACCCCTACGCCCACGCCTACCCTGGAAATCCGGGTTTATCCCTTACGCACCCATCAAACTCTCTGGTTTGCCCACGGAGATGCAGTCTGGCGCAGCGACGTTCACGGCGTAGAAGTGGATAGACTGACCGGCGATGGGTTTATGGACCCGGAAGACCCTGGTTTTGAAACCTTTGTTTTGCCCGGCTTACAACTGTCGCCCGACGGCCGTTGGTTGGTCAATCGTCACCATAAGCGCGGTCTGATCCTGGTTGACCTGGCGACGCGCCAGGAACGGCTGCTGCGCGTTTGGGCGCGGGCTGTCGCCTGGTCCCCCGACAGCCGCTTTTTGGCCTACGCCCCCGGCGACGGCGCGCCTGGTCGCCCTCCCGACTGCGCCGTTTGCCTTTACGACTTAGCCCAAGATGACCACATCAACCTGGTTCCCCGCGCTTCCACTGAGGGAGATGGAGTCAACCAGGTCTGGACGATGACCTGGTCGCCCAATGGCGACCGGCTGGCTTACGGCTGCTGCTTCACCCCCCGCGAACCATATGATGGGGTCAGCGACGGCCGGCTCGAAATAATCACCATTGCCAGCGGCCTACGAGAAGCGGTCGGGCCGATTGGCGCCAGCGTGGGCGGCGGCGTGGAATACATCTGCTGGACGGCGCCCGGAGAAGTCATCACCTCCTGGGGAAATTGGGAATTGTGCAGCGATCCGGCGCAAACAGCGCCTACCCTCTCCGTAGATAATCTACTGGCCGACTGGTCGGCCCTCTACGATGAGGAGAACCGATGGACGGCCACTCGCCTCCACGTGACCGACCAGACGACCGGGCAACTGGTTTGGGAGCAAGTGTTTGCAGGCTGGACCACATTGCAACTGGCCTGGTCACCGGACGGCCGTTATCTCTTCTTCGACGACGGCTCGCCCCATTCCCCGATTTGGCGGGCAACGGCCGATGGCCTGACCGTGAACGAAGTCCTGCCCGAAGGCTATCTCTTGGGTGTTGTGGACCAATGGGAATAGCGGTCGCCGCCGCTGGCAATCTCCCCCATCGCCGCTACAGCTTGAGGGGAAGGGGCATTACGTGACGGCCGTTTTTTTCTGCGCTACGTCATCTTGCCCCAAGCCATTGCCCCGGCCCGTCTTTGCCGGTAAAACTAAAGCCAGCACACCATGACGATGAAACCCATTGCCCTCATCACCGACCTGGCCCAGCCAGACCTTAGCCAGAGCGACCGGCTGCTCATCGCCCCTTTGCAGGCATTGGGCATCACTGCCACGCCCGTCCCCTGGGATGACCCGAAGGTGGATTGGCGCGGCTACGACGCCCTCATATTGCGCTCCTGCTGGGAGTATCACCACCAGCCAGCCCGGTTTCGCACCTGGCTCACCGGACTGGGCGACCAACGCCTACCACTATGGAACCCTGCCCCAATGGTCCTGTGGAACATGGATAAGCGGTATTTGCGCGACCTGGCGGAACGCGACGTGCCCATCGTGCCGACTGTCTGGCTGGCTCAGGGGGATACGCCAAAGCTAACAGCCGTTCTCGCGCAGCAAGATTGGCCCCAGGCGGTCATCAAGCCCCGCATCAGCGCCTCAGCCCATGACACCTGGACGACCTCTCAATCGGTTCCCGCCGCCGACCAGGCGCGGCTGGCCGCCATGTTGTCCAAACAAGACCTGATGGTTCAACCCCAGCTGCCGGAAATCGCCCAAGGGGAATGGTCGCTCATTTTCCTGGCTGGCAGCTATAGCCACGCCGTCTTGAAGCGCCCGGCAGTTGGCAACATCTTCGTTCAGGAACATTTGGGTGGCACCGCCGTGAGCGCCGCACCGGACGCTGCCATGATTGAGCAGGCGGGTGTCATCTTGCAGCAGGCCAGCGCCTTGACCGGCTGTCCGGCTCTGTATGCGCGGGTGGATGGGGTGTTGCTGAACGGCCGTTTCACCCTCATGGAACTAGAACTCATCGAGCCGGACCTGTTCCTGGGAAGCGATGCCGGAGCCGCCGCCCGCTTTGCCCGCGCTCTGGCCACGACGATGCTCAGCGACTCTGAACGTCCAGATGCAGCCCGCGACCTTACCCTGTGAATCCTGCCCACTGCCTCTACGACGCCAAAACCACACCCAACGTCCGGATGACCCTGACCGACCCTAAACCCGCCGCCGCACAATCATCGGCAAGCCACCCTTCGGGTTCAGCGTAATCAGCGGCGCCGGTTCGACAATGTGCCCCGGCAGCACCTCCAGACGATAGCGGCTGGCGATGGTCGCCAACAACAGGCGCGCCTCCATCATGGCAATGCTGTTGCCGACGCACACGCGCGGCCCTCCGCCAAATGGCAGATAGGCGTAACGCGGGATGGCCTCACTGTTTTCCTCACGAAACCGCTCCGGGTCGAAGCGCTCCGGCTCCGGCCACCAACGCGGGTCGCGGTGGGTGACACCCCCACCACACTGCCAGGCGGCACTGTACCGCCGCGCAAAGTCACCGCTTCGGTCGCTTCCCGGCTGATAGCCCAGGCCGCCGGGTAGAGGCGCATCGCTTCTTTAACGACCCTCTCAGTGTATTTTCAGCAATTCGGCATGGTTCAGTAGGGGCCAAATGCACCTTAACAATTCAATAAGTGTGGAAAGTTCCGTAGGATTGTGATTGTCCAAAAAAGGCATGGGCCAAAATGCGCCTATGCACCTTTACAATTGAATGGGTGAATAACCCTCCGCAAAGCAGCATATAGCCGCTGGCTCTTGGCCAGCCGTGGATTGTGGTCTGGGTTTTGGCGTCTAAGCCGCCGGATAGCCCCGTAGCGTTAGCCAGCCATCTGCGTCTACGTCAATGCCAGCCCACTGGTATGGGCTTTTCCCCTTGCCGCCAGGCCCTTTTGCCGCTACAACTTAGGAAAGTGGAGCGACACAGACCCGGAAAAAAGCGGATGGCCCATTCCATAACTCGCCTACAGCTCATTAACCAGATACAACAAGCGTTAGCCACCAGTCACGTGATCCTCGAAGCCCCGGCCGGTTTTGGCAAAACGGTTCTCTTGCAACAATTGGCCGCCCAGCGCATTCACAGCCACCTCTTCTCCCTCACCATCGCCGACAGCGACGTGACCGCGCTGCGCCTCCGCCTGGCCCCATACCTCCAACCAGGCCACACCCTGCTGCTCGACGACATCCATCACCTGACCGGGGGCGCGGAAGCGTTGGCCTGGCTGCAAACCACCCTTGAGACGCAGGCCGACACCCGCTTCGTCCTGGCCGGCCGGGAGATTCCTCTGGCCGCCGATTGGCTGAAAGGTTCGCTCGCGTTTACGGCCTACCAGCGGGCGCAGTTGGCCTTTGACCTGGGGGAAAGCGCCGCTATGTTGGCGGCCAATCAGCCAACGGCCGTTACCCGCTGGCACAAACAACTCGAAGGCTGGCCGTTAGGGATCGGGCTGCTCTCCCGCCTCCCGGCCGGGGAGGACGCCCTGCCGGAGGTGAAGGAGCAGCTATTTGCCTACCTGGCCCGGCGCGTTTTTGCCCAACTGCCGGACGAACTGCACCGCTTTTTGCGGATAACGGCCGTTCCCCTCACCTTTACCGACGCCTTAGCCACCCATCTGCTTGGGCAGGAAGCCACCCCATTCCGCCAGGAAATCCAGCGGCGCAACCTCTTCCTCTACCCCGGCGATCAGCCCGACCATGTTCGCTATCATGACCTCATCCGCGACTATCTCCTGAGCCAAAATGGAGCGGAACTGCCCGACCTCTGGCAAAAAACGATTGGCTGGTTTGAAGCGCAAGGCGATCTGCCCCAGGCCATCGAACACGCTCTGGCCGCCGGTTGGCAGGCAGAAGCCGCCCGCCTGATCAGCCTCGTGCCGCCCGCCTACGTCTACGAAACCGACCGTTACCTCACCTACCGGCGGTGGGTCGAAGCGCTCGACGAGGCGACGCGCGTCGCCCATCCCCGGCTCCTTTTCTTGCTGGCCCATTTCCTCAATTTTTTAGAAGGGCAAAAACCGCTGGCCCGCGCCTATGCGCAGCAGGCAGTCGCGGCCGCCCAGGCGCAGGGGAACCGGCTCACCGCTTTGCAAGCCCGCTGGCAGTTGGCCGTTTTTGACCAGGAGGAGTTTGGCCCCAGCGCAGCGCTGCTGGCAGAATTGGAATCGCTGGCGGCCGAGCCAGAGGTCGCTTTATACGCCAGCCGCACCTACGCCCATGCCTTAACCGACGACGGCCGTTTCGCCCAGGCAACGGCCGTTTGGCGGCGGGTCGCCACCCTGGCCCAGGAACAAGGCGTCATCGAACAGATGTGGGCGGCCCACCGGACGATGGCCTTAACCGCCCTGCTGCCAATGGGCCGCTTCGCTCAGGCCGAGGCCCACTTTAGCGGCGCGCTGCGCTATTTCGCCGACGAACCAGGCTGGCGCTATGAAACGCTGCAAAATAGCTGCGAGCGCCATTTCGCCTGCGCCGATTGGTCTGCGCTGGCGACCGCCCTGGCCGAAATAGACGACCTGGAACAGACAGTGGAAGCCGCCCCCGTCCACAATTTGCTCTGGACAAATTATTACCGGGGGTTAT
>CAYONK010000281.1:4256-6459 GCA_964405285.1 uncultured Ardenticatenaceae bacterium | reverse complement strand
ACCCCTTTACGCCAGGAACCTTTAGCGGCGAGATCGTCGTCTGCGATCGCGGGGTCATCGGCCGGGTGCAAAAAGGGGCTAACGTCCTGGCTGCGGGCGGAGGCGGCATGATTTTGCTCAACGACGCCCCTAGCGCCGCCAGCCTCAACGACGATCCCCACGTCTTACCGGCAACCCACATCAGCTTTGCCGATGGCCTGACCTTAAAGGCATGGATGACCACTGGCACCAACCACGTAGGCCGGATCACCGGCGGCGCTGTAGATTATAACGACATGTATGGCGACAACATGGCCAGCTTCAGCTCGCGCGGCCCAGCTGGATCGAGTGTGCCAGGGCTGGCCAACCTGATCAAGCCAGACGTAACGGCCCCTGGTCTCAACATCCTGGCCGCTTACCGCGCCGGGTTCACCCCCCCGCCTGAATTCAACATCATCAGTGGAACCTCTATGTCCAGCCCGCACGGCGCTGGAGCAGCGGCGTTGATTCGAGCGATGCACCCCACCTGGACTCCGGCCGAAGTCAAATCGGCTTTGATGATGACCGCGATCACCTCGGTCAACAAAGAAGACAACACCACCCCTGGCGGCCCCTTTGACTTCGGTGGCGGGCGCATAGACCTGACAACTGCCGGTTACGCGGGCTTCGTCCTCGATATAACCGACAGCGACTACGTAGCAGCCAATCCGGCCACTGGTGGCGATCCTAAGCTGCTCAACCTGGCCAGCATGGCCAATCCAAACTGCGTGGTCACCTGTAGTTGGACGCGCACCCTGCGCAGTACGCTGGACACAGATCAAGAATACAACGCCAGTGTAGTGACTCTGCCGGGAGCCAGCGGGACAGTAACGCCAGCCAACTTCACCTTGCCCGCCGGTGAAACCCAGGTCATCACCGTGACCTTGACCATTAACAGCGCCACGCCAGGCGTCTGGACCTTCGCCCAGGCTGTCATTGAACCGGTTGCAACTGGGCGTGGAGCGAATGGCCCATTCAACGTTAGCGGCGATGTACCTTCAGCCCACATGCCAATCGCCGTGATTCCGGCAGCCAGCAGCGTTCCCAGTCTGGTATCCATCGAAGCAACGGCCAACGCCGACACCTACGCACTGGAAGATTTGTTAGCCATCGAAATTACCGATCTCACCAGCGCAGTCAGCGGTCTGACATTAGGCACGCAGGTAACAGAAGCTCTATCCCAGGATCCAACCAACGGCAACCCCTATAATAACGATGGTGGCACTTTCTACATCACGATGACAGTGCCAGCGGGTGCGCCACGCCTGGTGGCTGAGATCATCGCCTCGGAAGCGCCTGACGCCGATCTGTTTGTTGGCACGGGCAGTACACCCAGTTCAGCCACTCAGGTCTGCGCCAGCACGTCGCCTACGGCGATCGAATACTGCAACATCAACAACCCGGCAGCCGGGACGTGGTGGGTCTTGGTGCAAAACTGGCAAGGCTCCGCCGACCAACCGGATGATATCACCCTTTCTGCTGCTGTCGTCCCGGCGGTTGACGCAGGCAACATGACAGTCACCGGCCCGTCCAGCCAACCAGCAGGAGATCCCTTTGACCTGAATATCAACTGGGATGAGCCAACTATGGCCATTGGCGACCGCTGGTATGGCTTCTTCACCTTGGGCACGGATGCTGGCAACCCAGACAACCTGGGGCGTGTGGGCGTCAATCTGGTCCGTATAGTTGGTCCTGCTCAACTGCGCGTGGCCCATTTGGCGCCATTTGCGATGGGTTCAGGAACGGCCGTTACTGTCACCCTCAACGGTATCCCCATCCCCACCCTGACCAACTTCGCCTATGGTGACTCAACCACCTACATCGCCCTCCCGGCCGGCTCCTATGACATAGAAATCTTTCCCGGCAGCAGCCCCACTCCAGCCATCACCGGCACGGTGAACCTGGCGGCGGAAACGTATTACACCGCAGTTGCCATCGGCGATGGCGTCAACCAGGACCTCGCCCTGCTGGCTTTGGTAGATGACAACACAGCCCCGGCGACCGGGAAATTCCATCTACGGCTCGGCCATCTGGCTCCGTTTGCCGCCGGTACAGCCACAGCCGATATTCGCTTACAAGACGGCACATTGATCGCCGGTGACGTAGATTTCGGCGACGTCGGCGCTTACATCCCGCTCGATGCCGGAACCTATGATCTGAAGATCACCACGCCAGGCGGCGACAC
>CAYONK010000281.1:0-4156 GCA_964405285.1 uncultured Ardenticatenaceae bacterium | reverse complement strand
GTTATCCTCGATTGACACCTAAAAAGAGGCGATCCATCACGGGTCGCCTCTTTTTATTTAGGTGCTTTCACCGGTGACACATGCTAAACTTTTGCCACCATCCAGCCTCTCAAGACCTGACAGGGTTTTTAACAAGGCGTCTGGCAACTCCGCAGTCCCGTAGAAACCTGTCAGGTCTGTATCGGTACACACTTTCCGGGGAAGGCCCTCATCCGGCTGCCACGATGCTCTGGCGCTAGGTGAAGAACAGAAGACAAAAATACGGAATACGGAAAATGCTTTTTCTCAAACTAGGTGGATCATTACTGACGGACAAAACCGGGGTGGAGGCAATCCGGGCAGAGGTATTAGCGCGAGTAGCAGGGGAGATCGCGGCGGCGCGGGCGGCGCGGCCAGAGCTGTCGCTGTTGATCGGGCACGGCGGTGGCTCGTTTGGGCACGTGGCGGCGGCGCAGCATGGCACACGGCAGGGCGTCCACACGGCAGCGCAGTGGCATGGCTTCGCCGAGGTCCACGCGGCCATGGTCCGGCTGAATCGGTTGGTGGTGGAGGCGCTGTTGGCGGCCGGCGTACCCGCCCTGGGGCGGGCCCCGTCGGCGCTGGTGGGGTGCGAAGGCGGCCGGATTCAGCAATGCCACGCCGCGCCGGCCCTGGCGGCGCTGGCCGCCAGGCTGGTTCCGGTTATCTTTGGCGATGTGGCGTTTGACGCGGCCTGGGGCGGCACGATTGTCTCCACCGAAGAGGTGATGATGGCCCTGGCTCCGGCGCTGCGGCCGGAGTGGCTGCTGTTGGCCGGGGAAGTGCCGGGGGTGCTGGATGCGAATGGGCAGGTCGTCACGCAGATCACCCGGCAGACGTTGGGCGCGGTAGCCGGGGCATTAGGCGGCTCACGCGGGGCAGACGTGACCGGCGGCATGGCGAGCAAGGTGGAGAGTATGCTGCAACTGGTGGAGGCGCAGCCTGGCCTCGCCATTCGCATTTTCTCCGGGCTGGAGACCGGGTTGGTGGGGCAGGTGGTGCGGGATGGGGGAGAAACGGCCGTTGGCACCATCATCACCAGAGATTAAACAGGTCGTTCGTAACTACCAAGCCTGTCGAGAGACCCGAAGGGTTTTATAACCACGATGTCTCAACTACCAGTGAGCAAACCCTTCGGGTCTTAGTAGTTAATGCTCTTGTCCATCCTGAGACAAGTACACAAGCCGTCTAGCCAGTCACCATCTCTAGGAAGTAGCCATACTGCTCGTTGTAATCGGCCAGAGTTAGCCGCTGTGGCGGCTGGTGGTAGCGATAGTCGAAGCGCATCGTGCGCAAGTTGGCAAACGTCCCGCGTAAAAAATCGTAGACCGTATCAAAATCGAGCAGCGGGTCGTGAACAGACATCGCCAGATAGCAGGGCTGCGAAAAAGGCGTCTGGCGCGGCGGGAATTGCAGCGTCAGGATTTCGCCAATCTGGTGCAGCAGCACATCGAGCGTAGATTGCGTAATCTGCTGCAATTTCCACCGTAAAGCGGCCGCGCAATCCACTTTTCCCCAGATAATCAACACGTGCATCAACAGATCCAGGAAAAGGGGATGATGGATAAGTTGCCTGAGATGATCTTGCGCCTGGGGCGATTGGATGTGGGAGACGAGCAAGCGCAGCATCTTTTGTTTCTGCGCGGAATAGGTCAACGACCGATGGCCGACGCAGGGAGCGAGCAAGACGACGGTCTTAATCCGGTCTGGCAGGCGTTCCAACGTCTTGAGGGCCAGGATGCCGCCGAAAGAGAAACCGAGCAGCGTTACCTGAGAGATGCCCAAGGTGTCCAGCAGGGCTTCTATGGACTCGGCGACCAGGTCGCTGCGGTAGGGTTCGGGGAAAGGGGTAGAACGGCCGTGACCCGGCAGCTCAAAAAAGAACGCTTCATACCGCTGTCCGGCAAAGCGCACCAGATCAAGCCAGTCGTCCAGATAGGAAATAGTCGCCGGGACGACCAGCAGCGGCTCGCCCTGGCCTGTTCGCACCACATGGAGTCTGGTTTTGGGCAGTTGCACATCGAAAAAATGGGGTTCTGGGGGGGATAAGATCATCATGGTAGCTCCTCCTGTTTGTCTGAGATGTTGAACTTGGCAGTCACAATGAAAAGTCGGTCAACGGTGCAGGTACTATACGCAGCGCCGTGTGGTAAAGCTGCGCGTGCGCCTCGATCATCGCCTCTTTATTGAAGCGGCGGCTGATGGCTTGCCCGGCCAATCCCATCTGGCCGGCCGCTTGCGGGTTTCGCAGCAGCCAGACCACCTTCTCCGCCAGGGCGATCACGTCTCTTGGCTGAACCAGAAAACCACACTCCCTATCGCGCGCTGTCTCGGCAACGCACGGAGTTTTGACCGCGACCACCGGACAGGCGGAAGCCATCGCTTCCAACAAAACGAGGCCGAAAGTTTCGATCTCCGAAGCGGTGATGAACACGTTTGCCAGCCGGTAAATATCCGGGAGGCCCTCGTCGTGGGCGATGAAGCCGGTGAAGTGGCAGCGGTCGGCAATGCCCAAAACCGCGCACAGCTTTTCTAGGGCCTGGCGCTGCCGGCCGTCGCCCACCATCAACAACTCCGCGTCCACCTGCTCCATCACGCTGGCGGCTGCCGCCATTACAAAATGCACGTCCTTGTCCATATCCAACCGGCCGACATGCAGAATGATCGGTTTCTCGGCGGATAGCCCTAACTTCATTCGCAGGCGCTTCGCTTCTGCGCCGCTCAATGGCCCCACCTGGAAACGGCGCAAATCGGTCCCATAAGGGATGACGTGGGCGCAGCAGCCGGTTTGCTGCCAGATGCTGCTGACAGCTTGCTGCGTCGGGGCAATGGTGGCGGCGCAGTGGCGCAGAAGCCAACTGCCGTAACGCCACAAGAGCCATTCGATGCTGATCGGGTTGACCCAGAATGTCGGCCGGTATTTGCTGACGAACCAGGGGAGCTGGTGTAGGGGCAGCAAGACAGGGATTTGCTGGCGATTGGCTGCCCGAAGCGCGCACAACGCCAGGGTGAGCGGCTCGTGCAAATGGATAACGTCTGGCTGGAAAGCGGCGACCCATTCGCTGATGGCGCGCTGCGGCCAGAGAAGATACCGCTGCCCAACGCGGGCCGGGTTGTGGTGGGAGGGGAGGCGTTCGATGCGTAAACGGCCGTTTTCCTCCCCATATCCCCCTTCGCTCCGGTCGCTGGCGGCGATGACAAGCACCTCATGCCCGGCCTCGGTCAACCCTTCGGCCAATTCCGCGGCAATGCGAGCCGCGCCGCTGACCATCGGTGGGTAAGATTGGCAAATTTGCAGGATTTTCATGTTGGCTCCCTTTTCCCTATTAACCCTTCCGGTCAAAGAACGCCCGCCAGGTGATAAACATGAGCGCGGCGACGACGATGATACCGACCCAGGTGTTGAGCGATAACTGAAAGCCATACGCACCAACGGCCGTCATCAGCACCACCCCTGGCAAGCGACCGATCAGGTTGGCGGCGAAGAAGCGACGGGCGGAGAGGGCGCTGAGGCCGGCGACGTAATTCAGTACGTCGGCGGGGAAGATGGGCAGCATGAAGGCGAACATGAAGAAGAACAGCCCTTTGCGGGCGGAAACGTCGTGCCATTTGTTGAGGGCGTCTACTGGGGCTAACTTTTCGACCAACGGCCGTCCGGCCCAGCGCGCCAGGAAGAAGGCGAGTTGGCTGCCCAACACCGTCGTCGTCAGGCTGATGGCGAAGGCCGGGGCGAAGCCGAAGACGTAACCGCCGCCGACCATCAGGGCGTGGCCGGGGATGGCGGCCACAATCACTTGCAGCACCAGGATGACAGCCAGCAACAGCGGGGCAAAGAGGCCATATTGGGCCAGGTAATCGGCCACCGCCTGCCGGTCGCCAACGATGCGCAGCACGTCGCCCACCGGCTGGCGCAGCCAGAACAGGAGAGCCGCCCCGATGAGCAGGGCGCTGAGTTTGAGAATGAGGGGGAAACGGCCGTTTTCTTTGCTAAAAACCGCGCTATTCACAACCGGCAGATAGGCAAACATCAGATTTTCTCCTGTAACGATTAGTGGCTGGTTTGTAAATGGGAAGGTTTCCGTGATGTTTGTAGCATACCTGACATAAGAAAGTTTTTCCCGCCAGGAGCCGCCAGTTT
>CAYONK010000280.1:0-6461 GCA_964405285.1 uncultured Ardenticatenaceae bacterium | reverse complement strand
CCACAAGCGCCGCACCCCCCAATGGGCCATTCAATCCTTCACCGCCGTGTTGCAGCGCTTTATCCAACTGCTCTGGCTAGAAATGGCTCCGCCAGACGAGATGGGGACGCTTTTGCAGGAAATGGGGACTTACTTCCGCCAATTCGACTATGACACGATTATGCGGTCGCAGCCGGTGTGGCGCTGTTTTCAGGAAGAGTCGCGGTATGGCTACGGCCGTTTCCTCCAGGAAATGGAGATAGCGGGTGAAGCGACTCTGTTGGACATCACCGACGGCATGAGGCTGCTCTACCGCTGGCTGACAGTGCTGGCCATCCCCCCGCTAGACGTGGATGTTGTCCACGCGGCGGCTGCCGGATTATGCAGCGTGCCCGGTATTCTGGCCCGGCGCGGCGCCGACGTGCCCTTTCTTCTCACCGAGCATGGCATCTACCTGCGCGAACGCTTGCTCGCGCTGACTCGTTCCGAGAGCAGCCTGTTCGACCAGGTTTTCCAATCCCGTTTCGACCAGCGCATCACCGAAGCCAGCTATTATTACGCCAACCTCATCGCCCCTGGCAGCAATTACAACCAGCGTTGGGAACTACGCAACGGGGCGGCGGCCGAGTCCATCCAGACCATCTACAATGGGCCAGACCCGGCCCAATTTACGCCGGTATTCAACCACCGATTGGTTGGCTCCACGCCGACCATCGTCTGGCTGGGCCGCATTGATCCTTTAAAAGACCTGCTCACGCTCATTCGCGCCGCTGCCATTGTGCGCCAGACTGTGCCGGAGGTGCGGTTTGTTTTGTATGGCAAAGCGCCCAAAGGCAACGAGGCGTATTACGAAGCCTGCCTCTCGCTGCGCGCCGAATTGGGGTTGGAGGAGGCGGTGATCTTTGGCGGTTTTGCTGCCAGCGCCGAGGCGGCTTATAACGAAGGGGAGTTTGTCCTCCTCTCCAGCATCTCTGAGGGTTTTCCTTACAGCGTTGTGGAGGCGATGATGTGCGGGCGGACGGTGGTGGGAACGGCCGTTGGCGGCGTACCCGAAGCGTTAGAAGGGTGCGGCTTCATCGTCGAACCCCGAAACCCGGAAGCGATGGCCGAAGCCTGCATCTACCTCCTGCAAAACCCGGACCTGGCGCAGCAGCTTGGCCAGGAGGCGCGCCGTAAGGCGCTGGACCATTTCAGCCTGAGGCAGTGTAACGCCTCTTACCTCACCACCTATCAACAGTTGGTTGCGACGGCCCGGAATCGTTGGACAATCGCACCGCCCTATCAGGCTGCGGGGGTGACGGCATGAGCGCCAGCGTCGGTGAGGTGACCACACTGACGGCCGCTGCCTCGATGTACGAGACGACGGACGCTCTGGTGGAGGCGGTGCGCGAGCAGTGCCCGCGGCCGGTGGGCGCGCTGCAAATCGCCGCCTTGTTAGAAGCGTCCGGCGTGACAGACCTCCTGGCGCAAAAGCGTTACGGCTATGCAGATGTTTTCGCCCTGGCCGAGGCGCTGCGGCGCGCGCTGATGCCAGAAACGCCGTCGGTTACACCGCCGGAGTGGTTGCCAGAGACCTGGCAGGAAAAACTGAGCGACTACGCTCGCGGGCCTTTGACGATGCTGCCGATTCTCTTTCTCTCCTTCATCATCATGGCTTATCAGCAGTTTGGCGGCTGGCAAAATAGCCAGGTGTTGGCCCTCGGCTTTGCCATGCTTGGCAGCTTGTTGGTGACGAGCGGTTTTGTCCAGGGGGCCAGCCGCAAAGGGGCCAGTTACCTGAGCCAGGGGTATG
Organism: uncultured Ardenticatenaceae bacterium; assembly: GCA_964405285.1. GTDB lineage: Bacteria > Chloroflexota > Anaerolineae > Promineifilales > Promineifilaceae > Leptovillus. The sequence goes on along the minus strand of CAYONK010000280.1, from coordinate 4,690 downwards.
TGATTGCTGCCGGCCGGGTGGTGGTGTTGGTGATGGGGGCTTGTGTGGTGGTGGCGCTGTTGTTGGCGGGCATGGTAACGGCCGTTATGCTGCTTACCCATTGGCTGCCGGTTGACGACCTGGTTTTGCTGATCGTGGCCTATCTGGCGCTTTCTTGCCTCTGGATGGTGGCGGCGGTTCTTTTCCTGTTGCAGCAGGTGTACTGGTACGGGTTATGTTTGGGGCTGGGCGTCGGCCTGAGCTATTTCATCTTGCAAGGGGGCGTCCGCCTCCATCTCTCCCCTGGCCTGACGTTGGGCCTGGCCACCGGCGCCGGCCTGATCGTCTTGCTGGCGACGACGGCCCTGGTCACGCGGCGAACCTTGCGTCAGCGGGCGTTGGCTTCGCCGGTGGGGCGGCATCCGGTTGTTTTGCCGCCAGCGCCGCAACTGATGGTGAGCCTGGCGGCTTATTTCATCTACGGCATCCTCTATGTCACGTTGATCATTGCCGGTCACGTGCCGGGTTGGTCTGGCAAATTGTTGGCTGGGACGGCGCGCGTAACGGCCGTTTCCACCGTCGAAGTCGCCCTTACCCTCGCCCTGGGCGGTTACATCCTCGTCGGCGGCGTGTCCGAATATACCATCCGCCGCTTCTGGAAGCGGATTCGCTTTTACCAATGGCAAACGCCGGGCGCCCAGCCAGAAGCGTTCAACCAACGCCTGACCGCCTTTTTTCGCCAGGAGCAGATTACCTATCTGCGGGCGCTGCTCTTTTGTTCCGCCCTGGTTTGTGGCGGAACCCTGGCCCTGGTTTCCCTGATGGAGCGTTTGGGGATCAATGCGCTTTCCTGGACGGCGGAAACGACCATCATCTTTGTGTTGGGGGTCATCGGCTATGGGTTGATGGCCTGGGGTATCTTCCATTGTATGTTCATGATCTCTTTGTCGCAGCCGGGGAAGGCGATAACGGCCGTTGTTGTCGGCATCTTCATCACGCTGTTGGTGGGTCTGGCGGCTGGCCAGTGGTTCACCTATCCCTATGGTACGCTTGGTATGATCGCCGGCAGCTTCGCCTTTGCCCTATGCGCAAATTATCAGCTGCGCCAGATGTGGCGGCACGCTGATTATTACTACTACGCATCATTTTGAGCCAGTTTGCAAGTTGAAAACCGGTCCGCTGGTGGCTGGTGGCCGGTCGCTGGTAAGCGAAGGCCCTGCAAATCAGCAACCGGTTCCATCATCCACCATTCATTACTTACATGGGAGGAAACCCACGATGAACTGGACAGATAAAGAAGTGTTGGTAACAGGGGCCGGTGGTTTTATCGGCAGCAGCCTGGTGGAGCAGCTCGTCTATGCCGGAGCCAGCGTTACGGCGTTCTTGCATTACAATTCGCGCAACGATCCCGGCCTGCTGCGCTACACACCGCCAGAGGTGCAGCACAACGTCAGCCTTTATTTTGGCGATTTGTGTGACGTGGAATCGGTGCAGCGGGCGATGAAAGGGCGGCAGATTGTCTTTCACCTGGGAGCGCTCATCGGCATCCCCTATTCCTATGTCCACCCCCGCGATGTGGTGCAGACCAATGTCATTGGCACGCTGAACGTGCTGACGGCCGCCCGGACATTGGAGGTGGAGCGCGTCGTCCACACCTCTACCAGCGAAGTCTACGGCACGGCGCGTTACGCCCCCATTGACGAAGCCCATCCACTGCAAGGGCAATCGCCCTACTCCGCCAGCAAAATCGGCGCAGACAAGCTGGCGGAGAGCTTTCATCTCTCCTTTGGGCTGCCAGTCAGTACGGTACGGCCGTTTAACACCTATGGCCCGCGCCAATCCGCCCGCGCCGTCATCCCGACCATCATCATGCAGCTGCTCAGCCGCGATTGCGTCCGGCTCGGTTCCCTCCATCCCCGGCGCGATTTCACCTACGTGCGCGACACGGCGGTCGGGTTTATGGCGGCGGCCGCCGCCGACGCCACCATCGGCGAAGTGGTCAACCTGGGCAGCGGCTGCGAGATCACCATTGGCGATCTGGTCCACCTGATCTGTCGCCTGGTTGGCCGCGACGTGACGATAGAAGCGGAGGATGCGCAGCGGGTGCGGCCGGTCGGCAGCGAAGTAGGGCGCCTGCTTTCCGACAATCAGAAAGCCAAACGGATCATGGGCTGGTCGCCCCAACTCTCTCTGGAAGAGGGCCTGCAAGAGACCATCGCCTGGATTCAGGAACATCCCTATCTGTACCAGCCGGACAGGTACACGATTTAGCCAGCATGTTCAATCATTCCACGGACGGCGGACGACGAACGACGAACGACGGACCACGGATTACGGAGGAGCGCACTATGAAAACAGTCATCCTTGCGGGTGGCCTGGGCACACGATTGGCCCCCTATACGACGGTATTTCCCAAACCGCTAATGCCCTTGGGCAATCGCCCCATCCTGGAAATTGTCATTTGCCAACTGCGGGAATGTGGCTTTACCGACATCACGATGGCAGTGGGCTACCTGAGCCATTTGTTGCACGCTTATTTTGGCGACGGCCGTCGCTTTGGCGTGAATATCCACTACTCGTATGAGGAACGGCCGTTGGGCACGGCCGGCCCCCTCACCCTCATCCCGGAGCCGGAAGAACCGATTTTGGTGATGAATGGCGACGTTCTGACGAATCTGGATTTCGGCGATTTATACCGCTTTCATTGCCAACACGAAGCGGCCGTGACGGTGAGTATGCACCCCAAAGAAGTGCGTATTGACCTGGGCGTATTAGAGACAGGCGCGCCGGACGAAGTGGTCAACTACATTGAAAAGCCAACCTACCACTATCGCGTCAGCATGGGCATTTACGTGGTAGACCCCTGGGTAGTAGCGATGCTGCCCCCCGGCGAACGCACCGATTTCCCCGATATGGTCCACATGCTGCTCAAACGGGGTGACCGGGTCACCGGCTACCCCTTCGATGGTCTCTGGCTGGACATCGGCCGGCCGGAAGATTACGCTCGCGCTGTGGAAATGGTGGAAGGGCTGAACGTGCCTATGCCAGAAACGAGTTCCCCATACCATCAGGTAGACCCGCTGCTGGCCTTGTATAACCGCGATGGCCACTGAGACGCCTCGGGTTTTGATCACCGGGGCGACCGGCTTCATCGGCCGTCACCTGGTAGACCGGGCCAGCGCCGAATCGGCCGAGGTGTTGGCACTGTGCCTGCCGGATGATCCGCTGCGCGAAACATTGCCCGCCCCTGTTGCTGTCTTTTTCGCCGACCTGGCCGACACGGCAAGCCTGACGGCCGTTTTGCAAAAAACGCAGCCGTCAATGGTTTTTCACCTGGCCGGGCTGGCGCGGGGCGACGATCTGGCGCAACTGCTGGCGGTGAATGTGCTGGGCACGGAGCATTTGCTGGCGGCCGCCGCCCGCCTGCCCCAACCGCCTCGCGTGGTCATTCCCGGCTCGGCGGCGGAGGTGGGGCTGCTGGATGGCCCGGTGGTGACGGCCGACGCGCCGCTGCGCCCGCTCTCCGCTTATGGGGTGAGCAAGGCGGCGCAATCGCTGTTGGGCCAGACCTACGCCCGGCAGGGGCGGCTGCCGGTGGTGGTTGCCCGTATCTTCAACGTCACCGGGCCGGGCGAACCGCCGACGATGCTTTGCGGCGGCATGGCGGCGCAAATCGCCGCCTGCGAGCGAGATGGCTTGCCGCCTATCCTTCGTGTAGGCAATGTGTCGCCGACGCGGGATTATCTGGACGTGCGTGACGCGGCGTGGGGGCTGTGGCTGTTGGCCTGGCACGGCCGTTCCGGGGCCATCCACCACATTTGCAGCGGGCAGGAGCGGCGGGTGGAGGAGGTGGTGCTGCAACTGGCGGCCTGCTCCACGCTGCCCATCAGGTTAGAGCCAGACCTGGCCCGGCAACGGCCGTCTGACATACCCCGCTGCGTCGGCGAGCCAGACGCCACCTTGCAAGCCGTTGGCTGGCAACCAACAATCCCGTTGGCGCAAAGCCTGGCGGACACCCTGGCCTGGTGGCGGGAGAAACTTGTTGACAATCGTCAATCGTCAATCGTCAATCGTCAATTGCTCCAGGTTCCAGGTGGTGGTGTAGGAGAGGAAGCCGTAGGTTTGGGCGCGATGGGCGGCCAGGTGGCGCAGGGCGTGGTCGTCGGGGGCGGCGTAGTCGAGGGCGAGGAGGGGGCGCTGCCCACGCAAGGCGCGTAGGCGAGCAGCCTGCTGCGCTGTCCACTCGAGATTGTGCGGATCCCAGACGGCGTAACGGCCGTTTCCATAATACGTGGTGAATGCTTCAAAGAGAAAGGCGTCCAGCCAGCCCTCGATCTGCTCTAGCATGGAGAAGCCCCGGTTGGCGATGAGCAACAGGTCCGGGAACTGCTGGCGGATGTGGGCGATGAGGGAGATAACGGCCGTTTGCGTCTCCGGGTAGCGCTCCTGCCCGTCCAGTGTGTCCAGAAAGAGACCGCCAAAGCCCCGCGCCACAATGTCCGGGATGGCCCGTTCCAGGATGTGGGCGCGCCAGGCAGGAGAGCGGCAGTCCACCAGCGTTGTGCCCCAGTCAGGATTTGTCGCCGGGCGGCCGGTGGATGGGTCCAGCAGCGTCCAGAGCGAAGGCTTCGGCGGGGTTGGTTCTTCCCCCAGAGCCAGATAAGCGGCCGTCTGTGTGCCTCCTTCGACCAGCCAGGTAGTCTCGGCCAGA
>CAYONK010000279.1:0-6479 GCA_964405285.1 uncultured Ardenticatenaceae bacterium | reverse complement strand
TGGGAGCTTGGGGTGATGAGCCAGACGCAGAGGAGGAGAACGGCCGTCCAGGTGACGGCCACTTCTCGTTCTGGCCGGGCCAGCTTGCGCCAGCGCAGGGGCAGGAGGATAGCCGCCCAGAGCAGCCCCACCAGCGGCAGGGCGCGAACGACCGGCGGGTTGACCAGAGCGGGGTCGGCCGGGGTGCGCGGCAGGCGGAGCATGTCGGCCAGGGAGAGGAAGTTGCTCTGGTAGGCGTATCCCTGGCTGATGGAGCGGTCGGCCTGGACGAAGCCGACTTCGGCGAAGGCGGGCAGCCAGAAGAAGGCGACCAACAGCCCGCCCAGCCCAATGCCGATGATCGGGCCGATGAGCGTTTGCCAGAAGGCGGCGGAGAAGGGGACGCGGATAAACGCGGATAAACGCGGATGTTTGCCTTCGCTGGAAGAATGTTTTTTTACCGCGGAGGGCGCGGAGAGCGCGGAGTCTTTCTCTAATAAATTTTCCTCTCCGCGTCCTCCGCGCCCTCCGCGGTTTGTTTTTTCAGCTTGAGGGAGGGCGTTATACCCGGCAAACCAGGCTCGCAGCAGCAGCCACAACCCAATCGGGATGAGAATCTGGTAGATGATGGGGTGGCTGAGGAAGGCGAGGGCGAAGAGAACGGCCGTTGCCAAAATCCAACCACCCGATTGACGATTGACGATTGACGATTGACGATTGATTCCGCATTCCGCATTCCGCATTCCGCATTCCCCACTCTGCCACAACGCCAGCACCAGCCAGGGCAGCAAGGCCAGCGCCTGCGTCTCCGGGGCGGAGCCGCGCACATGGGCGTCGTAGAGGAGGTACGGGCTGTAGGTGTAGACCAGGGCGGCGACCCAGCCGGCCGCCGGGCTGCGAAAAACCACCCGCCCCAACAGATAGCTCCCCAGCGCCGCCACCCAAAAATGGAAAAAGGTGTTGACGCGGTAGGCGGTCAGCAGCGGCAGACCAAGTTCGTGCAGCAGGTGGGTGGCCCAATGGAAAAGCGAGGGGAAGAAGTTGAAGACGGGGTAGCCATGCCCAAACACCAAATCCGGTGACCAGCGCGGCCACCAACCCGTCCACTCCTGCGCCCGGCCGAAGAAAAACGTGCGGACCAGATGCGCCGACAAATCATTGGTGCGCGGCACGTCCGGCAGGAAGAAGGGGGAGGCCGCCGGAATCGCCAGCAAGGCCAGGGCAAGGACGGTGAGCAAACGCTGCTTCATCTGGCGGATTGTAGCGCAGCGAGAGAAGAGTTGACAATTGTCAATTGGCGATTGTCAATTGACAATTGTCAACGCCGCATTTTCCCGAAAACGGCCGTTTCGCTATAATCGCTCTCTTATGCAGACACCAGAGACAGCGGGGGCGCGCCCGCTTCGCGTGGGTATCAACGCCCATCTACTCTCCAATGAGGCCGGCTACCGGCGGGCGGGCATCCACCATTACATCGCTCAGGTGGTGGGCCATTTGCCGTTGGAAGATGGCGGCCTGGAAGCGCATCTTTTCACCCGCCACCCTGGCGAACTGGCCCGCCTGCCCCACCTCAGCGTCGTCGGCAGCCGTTGGCCGACGGAGCGGCGTAGCGTCCGCATCGCCTGGGAGCAGCTTATCTGGCCCTGGCAGGCGCGGCAGCGGCGATTGGACCTGCTGCACAGCATGGCCTTCGTCCTGCCCCGCTTCACCCCCTGCCCGGCCATCGTCACCGTCTATGATTTGAGCTTTCTCCATTACCCAGAGCAGTTTCCCGCCTTGCAGCGACGTTACCTGACCGGGCAAACCGGCCGTTCCTGCCGTCAGGCGCGGCGGGTGATCACCATTTCCGAATCGGGGCGGCAAGATGTCCACCGCTTCTTTGGCGTGCCATTGGAGCGGATAGACGTGGTTTATCCCGGCGTCGAGGCGCGTTACCGCCCCTTGCCCCTGGCCGAAATAGACGCTTTCCGGCAGCAGCGCAAGTTGCCCGACCGCTTCATCCTCCACGTCGGCACGTTGCAGCCGCGCAAAAACATCCCCACCCTGCTAGACGCCTTTGCCCAACTGTCCGACCCGGACCTGCACCTGGTTCTTGTGGGCGGCAAGGGCTGGCTGTTCAACGAAATTTTCCGGCAGGTGGCGCGGCTGGGACTGGCGGAACGGGTCCACTTCCCTGGCTACGCCGCCGATGAGGAATTGCCCCTCTGGTACAATGCCGCCGAGTTGTTTGTCTTCCCTTCGCTCTATGAGGGGTTTGGTATGCCGGTGGTCGAGGCGATGGCTTGCGGCGCGCCGGTGGTGGCTTCCAACGCCTCCTCCATCCCGGAAGCTGTCGGGGAAGCGGGGCTGCTGTTTGCGCCGCAGGATAGGGCCGGACTCGCGGAACGTATGGCAAGCGTACTTAACGATCCGGCAATCTCGGCTAGAATGCGAGAGAAGGGTCTGGCGCAGGCTGCTCAATTTTCTTGGGAACGGGCGGGAAGGGAAACGGCCGTTGTCTACCGCCACGCCATGCAAACATCATGAGAACCCGTCGCATCCGCCTCTACACCATCCTCACCGACCTCCTGCTGATCAACCTCGGCTTTTGGGTCGCCTATGTTGCCCGCTACCGCTGGCAATGGTTCATGCCTGTCCCCGAAGAGTTCTTCGAGCCATACGACATCTACATCGAACAGCAGATCGTCCTCAATCTGCTGCTCGTCCTCACCTTCTCCCAACTGCGCGTCTGGGTGCGGCGGCGCGGCGAATTCTGGATAGACGAAGTCTCCCGCATCGCCTCGGCCACCGCCACCGCCATCGTTCTGATGATGGCCATCACCTTCTTCATGCAGCCCGAAGGCCCCTTCTCCCGCCTGATGCTGGTCTGGGCCTTTCTCTTCATCACCCTCTTCGTCGGTTTCGCCCGGCTGGTCCGCCGCTGGCTGCTCACCAGCATGTACCGGCGGGGCATCTGGGTAGACCGCGTCCTGGTCGTCGGCTCCGGCGAAGCCGGCCGCAGCCTCATCCGCACCCTCATGGCCCGCCCAGACCTGGGTTATCAGGCCGTCGGCTATCTGGTGGATGGCGACCAGGAGAACAACATCGGCCTCGGCCTCATCCCCCATCTGGGCAGCTACGACGACCTGGAGCGGGTGCTGCAAGAGCAGAACAGCCTGCACACCGTCTTTATCGCCCTGCCCGGCGAGATGCACCAGACCATTGTCCGCCTGCTGGACGTTTGCGAGAGGCGCGGAGTACGCGCCCAGGCCGTGCCTGACCTGTTGCAGATCAGCCTGCACCGGGTGGAATTCAGCAACATGGGCGGCATTCCGATGTTGGGTGTGCGCGAATTAAGCATCAACCACTTCGAGCGTTTCCTGAAGCGACTGCTCGATCTGGCGATTATGCTCCTTGTGGCGCTGCCCACGCTGATCGTCGGCGGGCTGATCGCCATCGCCATCAAGCTGGATTCGCCCGGCCCGGTGATTTACTCAAGCTGGCGCGTTGGCCGGAACGGCAAACCCTTCCTGATGTACAAATTCCGTTCGATGGTGGTGGACGCGGAGAAACAAAAAGATGCGCTGCTGGACCTGAACGAGGCGGATGGCCCGCTCTTCAAAATCAAGGATGATCCGCGCCTGACGCGGGTCGGCCGTTTTATCCGCCGCACCAGCCTGGATGAACTGCCCCAGTTCTACAACATTCTCATCGGCAATATGAGCCTGGTGGGGCCGCGCCCGCCCTTGCAAGAGGAAGTGGACCAGTACAAACCCTGGCACATGCAGCGCCTTTCGGTGATTGGCGGGTTGACGGGGCTGTGGCAGGTGAGCGGCCGGGCGGACCTGACCTTCGACGAGTTGTGCCTGCTGGACATCTACTACATCGAAAACTGGTCGCTTTCCCTGGACATCCGCCTGATGCTGCAAACCGTCCCCCATATGCTGTTTGGCCGGGGAGCCTATTGATGACCGCGCAGGCGCGTGGGTGAAAATTTGCAACTATACAGCCTCTCAACCGGTCAGGTCTGTATAGGCGCAAAAATTTTGCGGTTGCAAATTTTGTTTTCCAGCCTTGACCGTCCTGCCAGCCAATGATAGAATTCCACCCGTTCGCCCTCATCGTCTAGGGGACTAGGACGTAAGCCTTTCAAGCTTAAAACCGGAGTTCGAATCTCCGTGAGGGCATAAAAAAGCCTCGCTGTTTGCAGCGAGGCTTTTTTATTGCCAATGGTCAATGGTCAATGGTCAATGGTCAATGGTCAATGGACAATGGTCAATGGTGAGGCGGGCCATGATGAGATCCAGGGCGAGTTGACGCGCTTCGTCCTGACGGGCCGACTCCAGGGCGCTAGGCGGGGCGGCGCGGACGTGGCACTCCTCGGCTGTCAGGGGGCAGCGTTCGCAGGTTCCGTTGATAAAGGTATGGGGGATGGCCGGGTCGTGGAGGAAGCGGATGGTGCGGTCCAGGTCGGGCGTCAGGCGGAAGCCGACGGTGACGCTGCTGTTGACCCCCGGCGTCAGCAGCAGGGAGCGGGCGAAGCCAAAAACCAGATAGCTATCTTCAGAATGTAAAAAGCGGGCGATGTGGACGCCGGGCGGCGGGAAGCGGTCGCTATCCCCGGCGGCCTGACGGTCGGCCATTTCGCGCAGCAGGCGCACGGCCAGCCAGCGGCGGCAGTAATGCTCTTGCAGCCCCAGGCCGATGGGCAGGCTGAGCTGGTTGAGGTTGAGGTGGCGGATCAGCTTGTAGTCGTCGCCGATCTGGTGGTAGCGCAGGAAGTGGATTTGCAGGCCAAAATGCTGCGGGATGAGTTCGCTGAAGCGGTAGAAAAGCATCTCCGGGGTCACGTCGTAGCGGTCGAGCAGGGCCATGAGGCGCTCCGGCTGCCAGGTGGGTTGCTTGAAGAAGGTGGCGAGGTCGGCGATAACGGCCGTTTGCGGCATCAGCAGCGCCCCACCAAAATAGGCCGCCCGATAATCGTTGAGCAACTGCTGGAAGGAGTGGACCTCGCCAGCGGTGGAGGTATGGGAGCGTTCTTGCAGCCCCAGGTATTGGTAGCCCAATTCTCGCGCCAGGAGGAAGCGCAGTTGGCGGCTGTAAAGCTGGCTGTTGAGTAGCAGTTTCGGGGGGCGTCCGGGTACGTGGACGGAGCGGAAAGTGGAGAGGTGGGGGTCCTGGCTGAGGGTGTGGTAGTCGAGGGTGTAGCCGTAAACGGCCGTTAAGATGCGCTCCAACGTGGGCTGGGAAACGGCCGTTTCCCCAGTAAAGCCATACGCCGGTCCAAATTCGGTCGTAAAATCCCGCGCCGCCTGCTCCAGGTCCGGGAAATAATTCTCGTGGATTTCCTGATAAGAGCGCAGCGCCGCCTGCAAAAAATCCTCCTCCTTAATGTCGTAATGGCGCACCATGTCCAGAATGGCGTGCAGCAAGGCGCTGGCCCGCTCCGGCTCCCGCGTCAGCAACGTCACCAGATCGGCCACCTCCAGGCCAAATTCGCCAAAGGGGAAGCGCTGCAACATCGTGGAAGAGAGGGTGGATTCCAGATGGGTCAACGACGGGGCCAGTTTGATCGAGACGAGATCGTCGTATTCCTTGCCCAAGACCTCGGCGATTTTGATGATTTTGTCGGCGCGCGGGTATTTGCGCCCTTTTTCGATTTCGGTGACGTAAGAGGGGGAGAGGTCGCTCTGCTGGGCGAACTCGGAGAGCGTCAGCCCTGCCTCCGTGCGCGCCTGCCGCACCTTCATGCCAAAGATGATGTTGACTAGATTAGGACTCATGCGGTTTCCTGAAGAGCTAGAGCAAGAGCGAGAGCTAGAGTGGAGTTCTCTTGACTCTAGCTCTCGCTCTTGCTCTAGCTTTTTGTTGACAAGTTTTATTTTCGGATTATACTAATGTTCACTTGTAGCGAAAATTCGCTAAAAGAGATTTTACACTAACGGGAGCCGTTTTGCTACTAAGAGAACAACCAATTTCTGCCAGCAGCAAAACCGAACGCGGGAGCCGACGCTACACATTCATCATTGACTCCACCGAAAAAAGGTCGCGCAAAGACGCAGAGGCGCAAAGTTTCCAGAGTAAAAATCTGCGTGAATCTGCGAAATCTGTGTTTTTTCGGAAGAGTCATCATTCATCATTCATCATTCCGCATTCATCATTTTCATGAGGAGGTAAGCCTATGCCAAACGGACTGACTATAAACGCAACCATCACACTGGAATTTGGCGAAATTCTCACGCCGGAGGCGCTGGCCTTTGTCGAGAAGCTGGAAGCGGCTTTGGGCGAACGGCGGCGCGAACTGCTGGCCCGCCGCGATGCGCGACAGGCGGCGATTGACGCCGGGGAGTTCCCTGACTTTTTGCCGGAAACGGCCGTTATCCGCGACAGCGATTGGACCGTAGCCCCCATCCCGGCCGATCTGCAAGACCGGCGGGTGGAGATCACCGGCCCGGTGGACCGCAAGATGGTGATCAACGCCCTCAACTCCGGGTCGAGCGTCTTCATGGCCGACTTTGAAG
>CAYONK010000278.1:0-6490 GCA_964405285.1 uncultured Ardenticatenaceae bacterium | reverse complement strand
CGGTAGGGGCAGGTTTCAAACTTGCCCCTACCGGAAGCATAATTCTCGCCAGAGCCTAGCAGCTAAGGTTGTTGTGGGCAGTCTCCCGATCGCGCCACTCAGGTTAATCTGGCCCGAACCCTGACCAACAGCCCTAAAAAAGCAGATAATAAAGCATCCCAATGGCCGCGCTGCCCCCCAGAACGATGAGCATACTCTTCTTGAAGCGAAACAAGGCCACAAACGCGGCGATAGCGATAGCCAATGCCGCCACGTCCAACGTCTGCCAGACTGGCAACCACAACCGAATCGGGCCGATAATCGCCTCATTTAACTCGCCGAAAATGGCGTGCAGCGAAAACCAGACCGCCAGGTTCAAAATCACCCCCACCACCGTCGCCGTAATCGCCGACAGGGCTGCGCTCAGCGCCTTGTTGCCACGCAGCAGTTCGATATAGGGCGCGCCAAGAAAAATCCACAAAAAGCAGGGCACAAACGTCACCCAGGTCGTGACAATCGAGCCAAGCACGCCCGCCAGCAGCGGGTCCAGCGGTCCCGGATTGCGGTATGCGCCCATGAAACCGACGAACTGCACCACCTGAATGAGCGGTCCCGGCGTGGTCTCGGCCATGCCCAGGCCATCCAGCATCTCGCCGGGGTTGAGCCAGCCAAAGGTTTGCACTGCCTCCTGAGCGATGTAGGCCAGCACGGCATAGGCGCCGCCAAAGGTGACAACGGCCGTTTTGCTAAAAAACACCCCCTCCTGCACCAACGCATGGTCAGGTCCATACGCCAGCGCCAACACCCCCAACGGCGCAAACCAGATCGCCAGCAAAACAAAGATAAGGCGCAGCGATTGCCCCAGCGTCGGGCGAGCGCCTGCCACCGCCTCATCCCCAATCGCCCGCCCCTCATCCTCTCCATCCGCCGCGCCGCCACCAATCACCAAAAACTGCTTCTCCCAAATCCGCCCGCCCAGATACCCGAACAGGCCAGCCGAAACAATAATCAGCGGGAAGGGCAAGTTGAAGAAGAAAATAGCCACAAACGCCAGCGCCGCCAGCGCCACCATCACCCGATTCCGCAAGGCGCGGCGACCCAACCGGATCACCGCCTCGGCGACGACAGCCATCACCGCCGGTTTCAGGCCATAAAAGAGCGCCTGGACAAAAGTCACTTCCTGAAAGCTGGCGTAAAGAATGCTCAGGGCAAGAATGCTGACAAAGCCCGGCAAGATGAAGAGCGTACCGGCCACCAGCCCGCCGGGAATGCGGTGCAGCAGCCAGCCAAGATACGTCACCAACTGCTGCGCCTCCGGGCCGGGCAGCAGCATGGTGTAATTGAGGGCGTGGAGGAAGCGGTTCTCGCTGACCCAACGCTTCTCTTCGACAACCAGCCGGTGCATCACGGCAATCTGCCCGGCCGGGCCGCCAAAACTATACAGCGCCACCTGAATCCAGACCCGCAGCGCCTCGCGGAAGGTGACGCCATGTTCTATGGGTTGTGTTGGCTCTTTCAAGGATGGGGGGCTTTAGTTCTGGTTAGAGCGGAAAACAAGCGGATAGTTTTCAGGATGCGCCAACGCCTCTACCTCAATATCGGCGTCTAACTGCGGCCAATGGAATTGCCCTGGCGATAGCTGCTGCATGTCGTAAATTTGGGCGACTGTGGCTTCTCTGAAGATCGGATAGTCTGAAAAAGGCACAAAATACTCCACGTCATTGCTAAGCAACCAAAAACCGGATGCGCCAATGTTGGTAACTTCTGAAACCGCTGGTTGGTCATTGTGTGAAATGGCGACGCCATGCTGTGATAAACTCATTTTGTCTCTCCTGTACCATTAACTCGATTTTGCGTAACTCTTTGGCATTCAGATTATAAAAATCGGCCAGCGCAACAATCGGTTCTAACCAAAACTTGGCCGTTCCATCAGCCGTAGAAATGTGGATGTGCATCCGGCTCTCTTCCCGGCTGTTGAAGAAAAAGCGGTACGGACCTTCTCGGTGAATGGTTGGTGACATAGAATGATTGTAGCAACAGCTTGAGGCGGCGGTCAATCTGCTGATCAATCTTTCACAAATTTTCGCTTCCACTCGTAGAGCTTGTTGATCGCTTCGAGCGGGGTGAGGGCGTTCACGTCTAGCTTTTCCAGTTCTTCGAGGATCGGGCTGGTTTCCGGGAAGAGGGCCATTTGTTGGGATGAGGTGAAACGGCCGGGTTCAACGGCCGTTGTCGGCGCGTGCCTCTCCAACTCCTTCAAGATCTCATTCGCCCGGTTGATCACATCCCTGGGCAGCCCGGCCAATTGAGCCACATGGATGCCATAACTCCGGTCCGCCCCGCCCGGCACAATCTGGTGCAAAAAGACGATCTTATCCCCCTCTTCGGCGACGGCCACATTGTAATTCGACACCAACGGCAGCAAATCGGCCAGCCCCACCAATTCGTGGTAATGGGTGGCGAAGAGGGTGCGCGGCTTCAGGCGCGGGTGATTGTGCAGATATTCGACGATAGCCCAGGCGATGGCCAGCCCGTCGTAGGTGCTGGTCCCCCGGCCGATCTCGTCCAGGATGAGCAGGGAGCGATGACTGGCGTGGTGCAAAATCTCGGCCGCTTCGACCATCTCCACCATGAAGGTGCTGCGGCCGGCGTGCAATTCGTCGTGCGCCCCAATCCGGGTGAAGATGCGGTCCACCAGCCCGATTTGGGCCGCGTCGGCCGGGACAAAGCTGCCAATTTGGGCCATCAAAATAATCAGAGCGGTCTGACGGAGATAGGTGGAATTATGACTCACCAGACCATTGGCGATGTAAGCGTGGTCTTCGGCTATGGATAGATCGTAAACAACCCCCTGCCCGCTCTCAATGCTTTCAATGTAATCGTAAAAGTACCGTTTTTTGGCAATCGCTTTCAACTCATCGCAGGGGACACTATTTTCCTGGCAGTAATCCAGCAGTTCATCTAGTTTATCGTAAGAAATGTGACGCCCATTGGGAAGGTAGGTGTAAAAAATCGAATTGATCCGCTTGTTCCGTTTTAAGGCGACTGGCTTATCCTGCGTTGCCACAATTCGCGCCTGAACTTGTTTTAGCGTCCCAGTCAGGTGTGGGATGCCGCCGACGTTTGGACGACGCAGCGGCGAGGCCAATCGGCTGCGCGTCGCTTTACGTGGTAACCGAAAGCCAATGCGCTGATGAAAAGCAATAGCCTCTGCACCATCTATGGAAATGGTGTAGCTGATGCGATGGGTCGTCTCTTTGGGACGTAAGGATGTGATCAGCCCATAATTGAGCAGTAGCAACTGCACTTCTCGTGCAAGCCGTTCGGAACTGCTGCTCAAGCGGACGTTGCCGTACCGATTTTCCACGAAACCATCAGCGTCGAACAAGCCTTGAAGATAGGCCGTCACAATTGCTTCAGGCGCGTGCAAGATGGACTGTGGCGTCACTTTTTCATGGGCGCGGTGGTAAGATAGGCCCAAATCGGCGAAGAAGACACGGATTTGTTGACTGCTGATGTTGTAATCTTTCCCATTTGTTTTTTGTTGAACCGGGTAATTAAACAAGCGCCCGACGATTTCGGTAAATGTTTGGGCGATAAAGGGGTCGCCGGTAGAAAGTGTGATGGCGTTTTTATAGGTCAATGTTCCGTCACCAACCAGCAGCCCCATGACATAAGCCAGGTCGGGTGTCAGTTCCTGCGGCAGAGGATAGCGTTTGACATTGGGTAGGGAGTGGGCGTTGGGTGCAGCAATCGTTGTCTCTGCGCCCCACAATTCAAGCTGCCGCTCCACAGCGACTACGTCGCCGATGGACAGATCGCCCAACCGTTTCCAATCTTCTTGTCCATCGGCGTATCGGACCCAGATACGATGGTCTGGCGTACCAGTAAGAGTGTACCCCAGGCGAGTCTTGACAGTAAGGGTTTCAGCCTGGCCGCCATGATAAAAATGGGTGGCCGCCTGCATCGCCTTGAAGCCGCGTACCTGCCGTTCGATGGGCGTGAATTCCCCTTCGTGTGCATCTGATGGCATCAAGTCGGCGATGGGTGTTAGCCCCTGGTCGGTGAAAACAAGTGTGTCGCCTGTCACGCATTTGCCGCTCATGTTGGGACCGGTGATGATTTGGATGCGGTCGGTGGCGCTGAAATGGATGTGGTTGGGGACGAAACGCTCGCCCAGTTCAACGGCCGTTGCCTGCTCCACCACCGGATGACGGCCGTTTTCAATCTTCAACACAAAATCATCCGCCAGCGCCGGGCGGACGTAACCATTGTTCGCCGCCACCTCCGCCAACGCCGCCGCCACATCCAGTTGTGCCAGGATGTGGGCCGTCGCCAGCAGTCGCGCCGCTCCCGCCGCCACCTGCCCCATCACCTCCGTAAAGACCCGCCGCTCAATCTCCAAAATCCGCTCCTCGGCGTTGAGGATCAGCGTCTCATACTCCTTTAGCTCCGGCGTGATATACCGCTCGGCGTTGGTCAGCGTTTGCTTGCGGATGTAATCCTCCGGCGCGAGATGGCTGTTGGCGCGGGTCACTTCGATGTAGTAGCCGAACACCTTGTTAAAGCCCACCTTCAACGAAGCGATGCCGGTCCGCTCCCGTTCGCGCGGCTCCAAATTCGCCACCCACTCCCGCGCATTGGCCGACGAATTCATCACCCCATCCAACTCTGCCGAAAAGCCCGGCCGAATCACCCCCATCTTATTAAAATTCGTCGGCGCATCATCAGCAATCGCCCGCCGGATCAACTCAACCACCTCCGGGCAAGCATCAAGATTGGCGATGAGAGATCGCAGACTGTTATCCGTTAACTGTTCACTGTTATCTGTTAACTGTTTCCTCAGCTCCGGAACCCCCTCCAACGCCAGCTTAATCTGCTCCAAATCGCGCGGCGTCGCTTTGCCGCTGAGGGCGCGATTCGCCAGACGTTCCAGGTCCGGCATACCGCGCAGCGTCGCCCGAATTTCGGCGCGGCGCAGGGCGTCGTTGGCGAACGCTTCCACCTGGTCCAACCGCTCGGTCAGCGCTTCCAGGCGCAGCAGCGGCCGGGTGATCCGCTCGCGCAGCAGCCGCGTGCCCATCGGCGTCACCGTCTTGTGCAGCACGGCGAAGAGCGAATTTTGTCGCCCGCCGCCGAGCGATTCCGTCAGTTCCAGGTTGCGCCGGGTGCTGCTGTCCAGGGCCATGTAGCCCTCAGTGCTGTAGTAGGCCAGCCGTTGAAGCTGATTGATGCTCCCTTTTTGCGTCTCTTGTAAGTAGTAGAGAGCGGCCCCGGCGGCCCGAATCGCCAGCGATTTGCCCTCAATGCCGAAACCGGCCAGGGTGGAGACGGCGAAATGGCGCAGCAGCGCTTGCTGCGCCGCCCCTTCTTCAAAGCGCCAGGCGGGCAGCGGGCTGACAGTTCGGCTTTCATTGTAGAGGGTCACGTCGTTTTCTGGCACGAGTAGTTCGGCCGGGTTGAGGCGGGCCAACTCTTCGCTGAGGGCGCGACGGCCGTTTAACACCGTCACGGCAAATTCACCCGTGGTAATATCGGCGTAGGCCAGGCCAAATTGATCGTCGGCGCGGAGAACGGCCGTTAAATAATTATTCCGCCCCGCCTCCAACATCCCCGGCTCGATCACCGTGCCCGCCGTGAACACCCGCACCACCTCGCGGGGCATCAACCCATTCACCGGCTTATCGCTCACCTGCTCGCACAGGGCCACCTTATACCCCTTGGCGATGAGCCGGGCGATATACCCCTCGGCGGCGTGGTAGGGGACACCGGCCATCGGCGTGCGCGTCCCTTTGCCTTGCGGCCGGCTGGTCAGCACCAGGTCCAATTCGCGGGCGGTGATCTCCGCGTCGTCGTCGAACGTCTCGTAGAAGTCACCCAGGCGGAAGAAGAGGATGGCGTCCGGGTGCTGCGCCTTCACATCCAGATATTGTTGCCTGCTTGGGGTGATATTGCTGCCAGCGGCAGAGTGTGCCATAACGATTCTCCGGTGATAGACAACCGCGAAGGGCGCGGAGAACGCGGAGCCTTCTCTGAAAAAACTCCGCGCCTTCCGCGCCATCCGCGGTTTAAATTTTCTCCAACAAGGCTTGCACGCGCGCCGCCAGGTGAGGATTGTTCATCGGGGCGATCACCGTTTCGCATTCTTGCAGAAGGTCACGGGCGCGTTCGCGGTCGGCCGGTTCGCCCCGTTTCAGGTGCGCTTCGGCCCAGTGCAGTAGATTGTTCGCCTGGAACCAGTGCGCGCCAAGCGCTTCAACCGCTTGCGCCGTCTCGGCAAAGTTAGCGAACGCCTCTTCCCACTGCGCTTGGTGGGCAGCGATTAGCGCTCTGGCGGTGAAGAGTTGACTGAGTTCATGATGCGACGCTTTCTGGGTAAGTTCTGCCGCCTCTTGCAGCAGCGCCTCGGCTTCTGCCTGCCGCCCCTGATAGGCGTAGACGACGGCCAGATCGGCCCGTGGGGTGATGGGGCCAATGCCCAGGCCCCGGTCGCCAATGTCCATCGCTTCTT
>CAYONK010000277.1:0-6490 GCA_964405285.1 uncultured Ardenticatenaceae bacterium | reverse complement strand
TGGGGTTGGCATTTTTGCATAGTAAACGGAAGAATGTTGCTCAATTTAGCTTCGCAGTCGCCGCGGCGACGACAGTTGATCCAGTTGTTGGGTCATCCGGTGGAAATTTGCGTGGCGGACGTGGATGAGAGTAGTGTAACGGAACCGGACCCGGCGCGGAATGCGGTAGAAACGGCCGTTCTCAAAGCCACCTACATCGCCACCCACCACCCCGATAAAGAGATTATCATCGCGGCCGATACCATCGTGGCCCTGGGGCAGCGCATGTTGGGCAAGCCGCGCGACGCGGCCGAGGCGCAGCAAATGCTCACCGACCTGCGCGACGGCCAGCACCAGGTCCATACCGGCCTGGTTGTGCTGGATGGGCGCAGTGGCCGGATGGAAACTGGGGTGACAACGGCCGTTGTCACCATGCGCCCTTACAGCCAGGCAGAAATCGCCGCCTACGTCGCCAGCGGCGACCCAATGGATAAGGCGGGCGCTTACGCCATCCAACACCCCATATTCCAGCCGGTAGACAGCCTGGGTGGTTGCTACACGGCCGTCGTCGGCCTCTCGGTGTGCGATCTCATCCGGTCATTGGATGCTTTGGGCGTACCACGTCTGGCAGATTTAACGGCCGTTCACGCCGCTCACGCTGGTTTCCCCTGCCCCATTTTTCCCAAATTACTCGCGTAACAACCTGAACCATGTTAAAATGTTTGACATAAGCATGGGCTGTCGAGCGGTCTGACTGGCGAGGTGATGGGCAAGGATCATAGGACTGTTCACCACCTGCCGCATACGGTATACTGTACCGGTAAACCGCACACGCATGAACGGGGTAGAGATGACGCAAAAATTACAGCAAGCAATTCAATTGGCGCGCAGTGGCGATAAGCAGAAGGCGCAATATCTGCTGGCGCAAACGCTGCAAGAGGAGCCGGAGAACGCGCAGGCATGGTACTTGTTGAGCCTCCTGGTGGACTCTGAGAGCAAACAGACTGCTTATTTGCAGCGCGTGCTGGCTTTGGATCCAACACACGAGAAGGCGCAGGCCAGGTTAGCAGAATTAACCCCGGCGATTGTGATAGCCGAACCGGATTGGTTCGAGGAAGAGGAGCCGGAGGAAGAAGTAGACTGGTTTGCGGCAACGGCCGTTGCCGAACCCGCCAAACCCGCCGAATCAGCCGCCGACCTGCCAGATTGGTTGTACGAAGACGAAGACGAAGGCGAAAACGGAGACGAGGAGCCTGATATGGCCGACGATGGCGCAGAACCGGCTGAGGCAACACCGGTTGAGGCAAAAGCAACAGCAGTAGCCGCCCCGCCACCCGCCCCAGCACAATCTAAGCCAAAAGCGAAGGGACAAGATGCGCAGTTAACGGCCGTTTTAATCATCCTCATTATCCTGGCCGTTGTGGTTGCCCTCTTCCTCATCTACCTGCTTACCACACTCTAGACAGACGTTTGCCCACTCCGCAACCCACTGGTGCGGCAGCGGGACATCTTGCCCTGAGTGGCATTTCTGTATATAGTCCCCACCATGAGTTTGCCTGGAAAAATCAACGCCTTCCTGCGTACAGATGTTGGCCGCGTACGTGAACACAACGAAGATTACGTCACCTATCGAGAGCCGCTCGACATCTACGACGAGGCGTTGCACGGCTGGATTTACCTGGTCGCCGACGGCGTTGGCGGGGCCGATGCCGGTGAGGTCGCCAGTCGTTTTGCCAGTGAACGCACCCTGGAAAATTACCTGCAAGATACGCAAAACCCCGACTTGGGCGAACGGCTTTTGGCAGCCATGCAAGCAGCCAACACCGATTTGCGCCAGATGGTCGCCGAGCGCGACACCAACAGCCGCATGGCCACCACCATGGTCGCTGTCGTCTTGCAAGAGGACCGCGCTTACTTTGCCAATGTTGGCGACAGCCGGGGCTATCTCTGGCGCAATGGCATCCTGGAGCAGGTAACAAAAGACCAAAGCCTGGTTGCAAAGCTGCTGGAAGAAGGCGCCATCACCGCCGCCGAAGCAGAGTACCACCCCCGGCGCAACGTAATCTTGTACAGCCTGGGATCAGAACGACATCCCAAAATAGACCTGTTTGAAAAAAAATTGCTGCCCGGAGACATCATCTTACTCTGTTCCGACGGACTCACCCGGCACGTTTCCGATGAAGAGCTGGAACAGTTACTCCCCTCCGACGATCCAGACCCGGTAACCCAGCACTTGGTCGATCTGGCGAACAGTCGGGGCGGTCAGGACAATATCTCCGCAGCCATTTTGCACTACGACCGTCAGGCCGCCCATCAGAGCGCCGCCGACGCTCAGCAAGTCCAAACCAGGGCAGCCACTCAAGTCGTCAGCGCCCCATCCCACAGCAACCAGCAACCGACAAAAAGCCTTTGGGGCTTCACTCTGCTCCTCTCCCTCATTCAAACCGTGTTAATCATTACTCTGTGGGCCTGGCTGTTCATTTAACCGCCCGGTAACAGCCGCGCCTTTTAACCCAATACAACAACATCCTGCGGAGGCTTGATGAATTCTAAATTACGTATACTCCCTCTGGGCGGCCTGGGCGAAATCGGCAAAAACATGACTGTCATCGAGTATGAGGATCAAATCCTCATCATAGATGCCGGGATAATGTTTCCCGAAAATGATATGCTCGGCATTGACCTGATCATCCCTGATTTTAAGTACCTGCTCGACAAAACAGCCAACGTCCTGGGCGTGTTGATCACCCATGGGCACGAAGACCATGTGGGCGCATTACCTCACCTGATGGAGCATATAGACGCGCCCATTTACGCCACACCCCTGACGGCCGGTCTGATTGAAGTGAAAATGCGCCAGGCCAAGCTGCAAGACCGGGTTGAATTGGTCACCATTGAGGCAGGCGAAACGCTCTACATCGGCGATTTTATGGTGGAGCCATTCCACGTCGCCCATAGCATTCCGGACTGCGTTGGCTTTGGCGTTACCACGCCGGTCGGTCTGGTGGTCCACACCGGCGACTACAAATTCGACCATACGCCGGCCGATGGCTGGCCGCCTGATTTCGCCAAACTGGCCGAATTCTCTGAGCGCGGTGTTCTCTGCTTGCTGGCCGACAGCACCAACGCCGACCGCCCCGGTTGGACGCCATCGGAGATGGTGGTTGCTGAGGCGTTCGATAACTTGTTCCGTAAAGCAAAAGGGCGGATTATCGTGGCGACCTTCGCCTCGCTCATCTCCCGCATCCAGCAAGTGGCCGATATGTCGCAAAAGTATGGGCGCAAGCTGGCCATCACCGGCCGTTCTATGCGCGAGAATACGAAAATGGCGATGCGTCTGGGCTACCTGGACATTCCCGACGATTTGATCATAGACATCGGCCAGACGGCTAATTTGCCAGACCATCAGGTGGCGATCATGGCGACCGGATCGCAAGGGGAGCCATCGGCGGTGATGGGGCGATTGGCGAGCGGGCGGCATAACAATTTGCGCATCCATGAAGGGGATACCATCGTTTTCTCCGCCCACCCCATCCCCGGCAACGAGGAGTTGGTCTTCCGCACAATTAACCGGCTCTACCAACGCGGGGCCAACGTACTATACGAACGAATCGCCAACGTCCACGTCTCCGGCCATGCCAGCCAGGAGGAGATGAAGTTATTGATCAACCTGATCCGGCCGAAGTTCCTCATCCCAATTCACGGCGAACTACGCCATCTGAAGCAGCATGGAGAGCTGGCGCGGCAGTTGGGCATCCCGGAACAAAATATCGCAGTGGTGGAAAACGGCACACCGCTAGACCTGGATGGGGAACGGATTATCATCCAGCCGCGCCTGCCCGGTGGTTACGTCTTTGTGGATGGCTCGGCGGTCGGCGATACGAACTGGTCTATTGTGCGCGACCGGGAGAAGTTAGCGGAGAATGGTTTTTTCATCACTGTCGTCAAAGTCAACCAGCAAGGGGACATTTTAGGTCAACCAGAGTTTGTCGCGCGCGGGCTGGCAAATATGGATGAGGCTGAGTTCCGCGAAGGGGCCGAGGAGGTGTTGGCTCGTGTGGTGCGCCAGCACGCAAGCAATCTGGAGGGGCTGGAAGGCAAAATTGAAAACGCATTGAGCCGTTATTTGTATGATGAGACGAGAAAACGGCCGTTTATCAAAGTAGTTGTGAAGTAGTTGGGAGTTGGGAGTTGGTCGCATTGTGAACTACCAACTCCCAACGATCAGCTATCGCTCCGGCATGGCGCAGCGGAAACCGACATTGGCCTGGGCGACCAGCGGATCGTAGGAACGGCGGATCGTCGTCGTCACCTCTTCGGCCGAGCCGAGCCAGGAGCCGCCGCGAATCACGCGAAAGTCGCCTGTATCCGGGCCGCGTGGGTTGTTGTCTGTTGCGTTGCGGTAATAGCTAAAGTCGTACCAGTCCCCCACCCATTCCACGACATTTCCGGCCATGTCATACGCGCCGATGGGAGAACGGCCGTCGGGGTAGCTGCCGACCGGCCCGGCATAGCGATAGCCATCGTTATAGTTCGGGTCTCGTTTGCTGTGGGTGCAGTTAGCGTCGCAGAAATTGAGCCGGTTGCCATCAAACGCATCCCCCCAGGGGAAGCGGTATTTGATGGTTTCGACCGGATCATATCCGGCCGCTTTTTCCCACTCCGCTTCTGTGGGTAGGCGCGCGCCGCGCCATTCGCAGAAAGCCTGGGCATCGTACCAGTTGACAAAGATGACCGGGTAATCCACGTATTCCGGGCTGCCGTAGTAGTTTTCGCTTGAGACACGCGGAGCGCGGCAGCCACCAGCCTCCACGCATTGGGCATATTGGCCTGCCGTCACTTCGGTTTCGTCAATGTAGAACGGGTCTATCTGGACCATCCGCAACGGCCGTTCATCACGCCCGCCATCCTCAAACCCCATCCGAAAAGTGCCGCCCGGCACGAACAACATCCGCGAACCGGTCTCAGTGAGAATCGGCTGCGGTGTCGGTGATGGCAGCGCCGTCGGCCGGGGCAGCGGGGTTGGCGTCGGGGCCATCTCCGTCAGAGCCAGGATCAGCGCCGAACCGACGGTGGCTGTGGCGGCCGCCTGAGCTTCCGTTTCATTGGCGGCGTTGCTGTTGACCAGGCTGAAGGCTACGCCTACGCCGAAAACGATGAGCAGCACAATCAGCAGGCCAAGCAATGTACGCGGCTCTATCTGCCGTCGCCGTCGCGCCGGCATAAAACGTGGCGACGGCGCAGGAAGAGGAGCGACCGGTGGGTGGTCCGGCACGCGGCGCAATGGGCTGATTTCCGGCGCGGGGCGGCCCGCTGGCCGTTCAAGCGCCTGGGCAAACTCATTGACCGATTCGTAACGCACGTCCGGACGCACAGACATCGCCCGGTTGGCAACGATGGAGAGGTATGGCTCAACGTCCGGGTTCACTTCACGGGCCGGTTTCAGATCGGCCAGGCCGCTTTCCCGGCTGAGAGCGTTGGGCGGAACCTGCCCGGTAAGCAATGTGTAGAGCGTCGCCCCCAGGCTGTACACGTCGCTGAGGGGGGTCACTTCCAGCCCGGCTTGCTGCTCTGGCGAGCCATATCCCCCGGCGTGCGGGCGAACGCCGAGGCCGGGGAGACCGCTGTCCACCAGGAAAACGTCGCCGTCCGGTGTCAGGCGAACATTGGCCGGTTTGAGATTCAGGTGAAGCTGCCCTTTTTGGTGGAGGTAGGCCAGCGGTTTGCACACGCTTTGCAGCCAGGGGACGATGAGGTCTGAGGGGAGCGGACCATATTGGTTGAGCAAGCTCTGTAAATCCACCCCGTCTATGTAGCGGCTGACCAGGTATTGGCCCATGTCTTCCAGGGCGAAATGGTCGGTAACGGCCGTTAACTGCCCATGTTTCAATTCACTCAGGCGGCGCGCTTCACGGCGGAACAATTTTTGCGTCTCCACCGAAGCGTCCAGATACTCCTTCACCGCAACGTCTTGCCCTTCCACAATGTCCCGCGCCCGGTAGGTGCAGCCATAGACACCTTCAGCCAGCAGGCTAACGATGCGGTAACGTTTGTTCAAGATCGCAAAAGGGAAGAGAGGCATAGGAAATCGTCAATCGCCCATTGTGTCAATGGTTAATAGTCGGCGGGGTAATTTGCTCGAAGCGGCGGAGTTCGGTGGGGTGCGGGGTTGGGCCACCGATGGCGGAGACCATTTCCGCTTCGATGTGGGTCGCATCGGCAGAGGGAGGGAGAAATTGCTGGATCATGGCGTAATCGCTGGGGATGATAGCGTGTTGGCGATGCAAGTCGGTGATGGCGGACGGCGTGAACCAGGCGACGGCTCCCTCCGCCTGCTCACTGGCGATGCCGTCCGGCGCGGCCAATTCGCAAACTAACAGGAGAAAATGAGCGCCTGGGAGGTCGTCGTTGGGCGGAACCACCCGCTCGCTGACAATGCCACGCAGGGCGACGAATTGGGCGCTCAGGCCGGTTTCTTCCCGGACTTCGCGGGTAACGGCCGTTGCCAGCG
>CAYONK010000276.1:530-6491 GCA_964405285.1 uncultured Ardenticatenaceae bacterium | reverse complement strand
TTCAACTTGAGCAAAATATCCTTTACAAATTTTTCTGTAGACCTGTCATGCTGAGGTCCTCCGAAGCATCTCATTCCCCTGGAAAATCCGAGGCCGTAGGGATGCTTCGCTTCGCTCAGCATGACAATTCAGCGCTAATTTGTAAAGAAGATGCCTCGCTTGATAAACCATGCCGGAAAAAGCATCATGGTCAAAACTTGATTGAACGGCGAGTGTGCAAGGGTTGACAGGCTTGGAAAACCCCTTGAGACTGGCTATACTGTGGAGGAGAATCTATGACAGCGCGACTAACCGTCTATACCCTGGGTCAGTTCATCGTTTTCCTGGATGGTCGCCCCCTTTCCGGCCTTTCTTCCCGCACCAGTGAAGCGCTGCTGCTTTATCTGATGTTTCACCGCCAGCCTGTTCCCCGACAGGTGTTGGCTGATTTTTTCTGGGACGAGCGCACCCCCGACCAGGCGGCCGCCAATTTGCGCGCGTTGCTGACGATGCTGCGCAAAACGCTGGGCGATTATCTGCTGATTGACCGGCACAACGTGGCGTTTAATCACGAGATGGCATATTGGCTGGATGCCCAGGAATTAGAGCGAGAAATGGCCCGGCTGGAGCCACATATCCACGCCCTGGCTCCGCTCACGGCCGTTCACGCGGCTGCCCTGCAAACGGCCGTTCACCTCTACCAAGGCCCCTTCCTGGCCGGTTTCCACCTGAGCGAATCGCGCGGTTTCGACGAATGGACCCTACTCACCCAGGAGCGGCTGCGCCACCGGGTAGAGACAGGGCTGCGCCGCCTGGTCGCCTATTACCTGGATCATGGCTTGTACGAACAGGGGCGCGCCTGCGCTGCGCAACTGCTGGCGCTCGATCCCTATTACGAAGCGGCCCACCGGCAAATGATGTGGCTGCTGGCCCGGAGCGGCCAGCGCAACGCCGCCTTAGACCATTACCAACGCTGTCGCCGCCTGTTGGCTGACGACCTGGCCGTAGAGCCAGCCCCGGCGACAACGGCCGTTTACCACCAAATTCGCGCTCTCGAATTCCCGCCCCCCTGCCGGTTGCCCCCGCAAACCACCCCCTTTGTCGGGCGCGAACCGGAGTTAACGGCCGTTCGCCAACAGCTTTCTCGCCCCGACTGCCGCCTCCTCTCCTTGCTCGGTCCGGGCGGCGTGGGCAAAACCCGGTTGGCCATCGAAACCGCCGCCCAGCTCTGGCAGCAACAGCCCGGCCTCTTCCTCCACGGCGTTTACTTCATCCCTCTAGATACAGCCACCACAGCCGCCCAACTCCCCCTGCTTCTGGCGGAAAAACTCAACCTCTCCTGGCGCGGCCCGGCCGCCCCGTTAGAGCAGCTGCTCAACTATTTGCGCGACAAAGAGACGCTGCTCATCCTCGACAATCTGGAGCATTTGCTAGAGAAAAATCCGGCGGAAACAGCCGCGCTGCTGGCCCGCCTGCTGCAAGAAGCGCCGCAAATCAAATTATTCGTCACCTCCCGTCACCGGCTCCATTTACAAGAGGAATGGCTGATCGATCTGGCCGGGTTGGACTACCCGGCAGATGGGCCGCCAGTCCCCGGCGACCCATCCCCGCCCCATGACGCCTACAGCGCCGTGCAATTTTTTGTGCAGCAAGGTCGCCGGGTGCGCCACCAATTTGCGCCCAACCGGGCAGACCTGGCGGCCATCGTCCGGCTCTGCCAGGTGTTAGAAGGATTGCCGTTGGGGTTGGAATTGGCCGCCGTCTGGCTGCGCCATTTAAGCTGCGCCGAGATCGCCGCCCAGGCCGCCCGGCAGCCAGACAGCTTGCGCAGCCAATATCACAACGTCGCGGAACGGCAGCGCAGTTTAACGGCCGTTTTCGACCACTCCTGGAACCTGCTCGGCGAAGCGGAACGGCGGGCGCTACCTCGCCTGACCTTGTTCCGCGGCAGTTTTACCCAGGCCGCCGCCAACGCCATCGCCGGGGCCGATCCGACCCTGCTGCACAGCCTGGTGGATAAATCGCTGCTGCGCCTGGCGGAAAACGGCCGTTACGCCCTCCACACCCTCATCCGTCAATTCAGCGCCGCCCACCTGCCCCCGGCAGAGCGGCAGGCGACGGCGAACGCCCACGCCCATTTCTACGCCGAGCGGCTGCAAACCCACCAGGTCTCCCTCGACGGTCCCCAGGCGGAAACCGCCCTGGCCGAACTGCGCCAAGAGCGGCCGAATCTGCAAGCCGCCTGGGAATGGGGGCTGGCCGAACGAGACGCGCCGCTGCTAGAACGGATGGTAGGCGAGTTGGCCTACCTGGACGATTTGCAGGGAGCTTACCAGGCGGGGTACGAGCGGTTAACGGCCGTTTCCGGCGCCTGGCTGCAACAAAGCGAGATAGGGCAGCGGCTAGACGGCCGTTGCCGCACGCACCAGGCCCGTTTTGCCCAGCAATTGGGCCGTTACGACGAAGCCGACGCCCTCTTCCGGGAGAGCGTCGCCCGGCTGCGCCCGCTAGACGCCCCCGCTGCCCTCGCCCTGGCCCTGACCTACTGGGGCGAACTGGCCCGCTACCAGGGCGATTTGGCCGCCGCCCGGCCGCGCCACGCCGAAAGCCTGGCCCTCTTCCAAACGTTGAACGATCAGCAAGGGGTGGCGCGCGCCCTGTTGCACCAGGGAAACCTGGCCTTTGTCTCCGGCGCATTCGCCGAGGCCGCCGAGCGATATGAAGCGGGTTTGGCGATTTGTCTGGCGTTGGGAGGCTACCGGCAAACGGCCGTTTTCCTCGACAACCTGGGCGCAGCCTGGATCGATCTGGGCGAGTATGACAAAGCGGAAACGGCATTGACCGGCGCGTTGACCCGGCGCGAAACGATCAACGACCGCTGGGGCCTGGCCACGTCTGGCAACAATCTTGGCGTATTGGCCGGAATGCGGGGGCAATACGAGCAGTCAGAGAAGCGCTATCAGGCGGCAGCCGCCCTCTACCGCGAACTCGGCTATTCATTTGGCGTCGCCCGCTGCCTCTGCAATCTCGGGTCAATGCTCGTGTCGCAGGGCAACCTGGCCGAAGCGCAGCGCCATTTGCAGGAAGCGCTCTCCCTCTGGCAGACGCTTGGCGTCGCGGCCGGAGAAGCGGATGCGCTCTTTTACCTCGGCCGGGCGCAAAAGCAGCAAGGCGCTTATGAAAAAGCAGCCCGCCTGCTGCGGGAAAGCGCCACGCTTTACCGCCAGACTGAGCAATCCGGCTCCTTGCTGTTGGCCCTGGCTGATTTAAGCGTGGCGCTTGGCCGCCTGGGGCGGGAGGACGAGGCGCAGGCCATCTTAGCAGAAGCGCTGGCCCTGGCGCAGACAACCGGGACGCCGGTTGGCCTCCTGCGGGTTGTCCTGGCCGGGGCCGACATGCTGGCGCGAAAAGGGGACATGGCGGAAGCCGCCCGTTGGTTTGCGCTGGCGCAAAACCATTCCCAGGCCACCCAACCCCTACGCGACGAAGCGGCCCACCTGCGGCGCGATTGGCCGCAACTGCCGGAAACCCCTTCCCAAAAGCCCCCATCGCTAACCGCGCTGCCGGCCAAAATAAAAAGTTTGTGCCTGCCC
The DNA here is from genome assembly GCA_964405285.1 of uncultured Ardenticatenaceae bacterium. GTDB lineage: Bacteria > Chloroflexota > Anaerolineae > Promineifilales > Promineifilaceae > Leptovillus. The sequence goes on along the minus strand of CAYONK010000276.1, from coordinate 2,919 downwards.
CAAAGCAGGCCACGGCCATAATCCCCTCTCCCCATTCCATTGACACGCTTTGCAAAATTTGTTACCATTGGCCTTGTTATGAGAGCGCTCTCATAACAGGATGGGCAGGCGTGTTGCCGGGTAGGTGGAGCGCGATTTGTGGAGGGTTGTGGTGAGTGAGCGGCTGACGTTGGAGCGGATTGGGGAGCTGGCGGGGGTGTCCAGAGCGACTGTTTCCCGCGTGATCAACGATCATCCTTATATCCGGCCGGAGGTGCGGGAGCGGGTGCTGGCGGTGATCGCCCAGACGGGCTATCAGCCGCATCAGGCGGCGCGTTCGCTGGCTTCCAGCCGCACCGGGCTGCTCGGCCTGGTGATCCCCCGTGTGGTGCAATCCCTTTTTGCCGATCCCTATTACCCGCGCCTGATTCGCGGCATCAGCCAGGCTTGTAATGAGCGGGGGTTTACCCTGGCGCTGTTCATTTTCCACACGGAGGACGATGAGCGGCAGTTGGCGGCGCAGGTGCTGCGGCAAGGCTTTTTGGATGGCGTGTTGATCGCCGGATCGCAGACGGCGGATCCGCTGATCCCTTTGTTGCTGCGGAACAAACGGCCGTTTCTGGTGATTGGCGAACCGCTGGAGTACCCGGACGCCAGTTTTGTGGATGTGGCGAACCGGGCGGGGGCGGAAACGGCCGTTGCTCACCTGGTTGGCCTGGGGCGGCGGCGGATCGCCACCATCACCGGTCGGTTGGACACGGCCGCCGGGCAGCATCGGCGGCAGGGGTATGCGGCGGCGCTGGCGGCTGCCGGGCTGCCTCTGGATGAAGCGCTGATCGCGCCGGGCAACTTTGAAGCGGAGATGGCTTACCAGGCGACGCTGGCGCTGTTGCCCCATCAGCCGGACGCTATTTTTGTGGCGTCGGACAGCATGGCGCTGGCGGCGCTGCGCGCCCTGGCCGAGGTTGGCGTGGCTGCGCCGGGCGAGGTGGCGCTGGTGGGTTTTGACGATCTGGCGGCGGCGGCAACGGCCGTTCCCCCTCTGACCACCGTGCGCCAACCTATTCGCCGCCTGGGTACATTGGCTGTGGAGACGCTGCTGGCCGTGCTGGAGGAGCCGGAGGCGGGGCCGCGCCAGGTGGTGTTACCGACCGAACTCATTATTCGCCGCTCGTGCGGCGCAAGTTTATAGGGCGATTGGAAAATCGCCCTGCCATTTTCAGGAGCAACCATGAAGTACGGATATTTTGACGATGACAACCGCGAGTATGTGATCACCCAGCCGGATACGCCGCTGCCGTGGATCAATTACCTGGGCAGTGAGGCGTTTTTTGGCCTGATTTCTAATACGGCCGGGGGGTACGCCTTTTTCCGCGATGCCCGGCTGCGCCGCCTGACGCGCTTTCGCTATAACGGGACGCCGCAGGATGGAAACGGCCGTTATCTCTACCTGCGCGATGAGGCCAGCGGCGACTTTTGGTCGCCCACCTGGCAGCCAACCCGCCGCGAGGTGGAGGATTACACCTGCCGTCATGGGATGGGGTACAGCACCATCGGCTCAACCCGCGCCGGAATTCGCGCCGAGACCACTTACTTTGTCCCTCTGGGCCAGACGATGGAAATCTGGCGGATGACCCTGCACAACCAGCGCTCGCAAGCGGCGGAACTCTCGCTCTTCTCCAGCGTGGAATTTTGCCTGTGGGACGCCTGGGACGACGCCACCAACTACCAGCGCAACTTCAACACCGGCGAAGTGGAGGTGGTAGATGGCGTGATCTACCATAAAACGGAATACCGCGAGCGGCGCGATCATTTTGCTTACTTTGCCTGCTCGGCCGAACTGTCCGGTTATGATACCCAGCGCGACGCTTTCCTCGGGCCGTATCGCGGTTGGGATAACCCGCAGGTGGTGGCGGAGGGCGCGGCGCGCAACTCTCAGGCGCATGGTTGGGCTCCCATCGGTTCCCATCACGTCAGGCTTAGTTTACAGCCGGGCGAGACGCGGCAGATCATCTTCTTGCTTGGCTACCAGGAGAACCCGCGCGACGCCAAATTCGACCCGCCGGACTCGAATACTATCAACAAGCAGATGGTGCGGCCGATTATTGCCCGCTATTTGCAGCCGGAGGTGGTAGAGGAGTCGTTGGCCGCGCTGCGGGAGTATTGGGCGGAGCTTCTGGGGCGTTTGCAGGTGCAAACGCCGGACGAGCATACCGACCGCATGGTTAACACCTGGAACGCTTACCAAAACATGATCACGTTTAACATGTCCCGTTCGGCCTCTTATTTTGAATCGGGCATTGGCCGGGGGATGGGGTTCCGCGATTCTAACCAGGATTTGTTGGGCTTTGTCCACATGGTCCCGGCGCGGGCGCGTGAGCGCATTCTGGACCTGGCGGCCACCCAACTG
>CAYONK010000276.1:0-520 GCA_964405285.1 uncultured Ardenticatenaceae bacterium | reverse complement strand
CTGCCGACCGGCGGGGCTTACCATCAATATCAGCCCCTAACCAAGCGGGGCAATGACGCGGTGGGTGGCAATTTCAACGATGATCCGCTCTGGCTGGTGCTGGCGGTGGCTGCGTATCTGAAGGAGACGGCCGATTACGCGATCCTCGATGAGCCTGTGCCCTATGACAACTTGCCGGGCAGCGAGACGCCGCTGTATGAGCATTTGCAGCGCAGCCTGCAATATACCCTCGACCGCCTGGGGCCGCATGGCTTACCCCTGATCGGCCGGGCGGATTGGAACGATTGCCTGAACCTGAACGCTTTCACCGCGGAGCCGGGCGAATCGTTCCAGACGACGACCAACAAGGAAGGGAAGGTGGCGGAATCGGTCTTTATCGCCGGATTGTTTGTGCTGGCGGCGAAGGAGATGGCGGCGCTGGCCTCCCAATTTGGCCGGGAGGAGGAGGCGGGGTTTTATGGGGCGGCGGCGGAGCAGTTAACGGCCGTTACCCTGAAACATGGCTGGGATGGCGGCTGGT
>CAYONK010000275.1:0-6526 GCA_964405285.1 uncultured Ardenticatenaceae bacterium | reverse complement strand
ATTGTGCAGCGGCACTTCGTTCAACGCCCCCAGGACACCGTAATAGGCTTCCCGTTCGCCGTCGAGGATACGCAGGCTGAGGCCAATGTCTCGTTCGACACGCTGGATGAATAGCTGCCCATTGGCCGCTTCGCGCACGGCGCTGGTGGCGGTGGGGATGATCAGGTCCACTTTGGAGCTGTCGCAGAAACGCTTGAAGAGGCGAAGGGTGAAGAGGGCGCGGGCAACGGCCGTTTGGCTCAAGCCCTCTCTGGTCATTCCCTCGCGCAGCCGGACCACCTCGCGGATTTCATCTTCCAGGTGGTAGGCGTAGCCGGGCGTGGTGCGCATGATCACCATCCGGGCGGTGTTGGAACCGAGGTCAATGATGGCGATGCGCTGTAAATCGGCTTCGGGCATAGAATAATCGAAGATTTTACCGCCGAGAGCGCGGAGAACGCAAAGAAAAACTCCGCGCCCTCCGCGCTCTCCGCGGTAATTTCACAGAGGTTCTTTGAAATCGTAGAGGCCGTCTTCGACGCGCCAGACAAGGCCGCAGGCGGGGCAGGGGAGACGGCCGTTTTCCACGACACCCAGCGGCGTCTGGCAGGTGGGGCAGGCGAAGAAAGTGTGGGGAACGGCCGTTTCGCCCCACGTCGGATGCTGATTATGGATAAACACGCTCGGCGTGAGTTGCCACCAATTTCCAGTCTGCTGCGCCAACGCATCCAGCGAGACCAGCACGCCAGTTGGCACAAACCTTTTCAGCGCCCTCAGGCGAAAATGGGAGACCGTCAGGCAGCGCCGCGGCGTGAAGCCCGCCTCTTGCAACCGTTCCTTGATCCAGCGCGGGTGGAAATCGAAATTCAAAGCGGCAAATTCTACCGGCTCCTGGGCGAAGGGAGACCAATCCTGCCGCCGCAGCGCGTAACGGCCGATCGCCTTCAGGTTTTGCTTGTTGGCAAACTCTAACACATAAGAACCGCCGGGGCTGGCGATCCGGGCCAGTTCGTCAAAGAGGGCAGGCGCGTCAGCGGCGTGGTGGAGGGTGCGGATTTGCACCATTGCCGTGAAAAGGCCGTCCACAAAAGGCATGGTGTACCAGTTACCGGCAACGTAAAGGAAACGGGGATCGTCGCCCAAATGGGCCTGGGCTTCGCGGAGCAGCGAGCGGGAATAATCAAATAGCACCACTCGCTCATAGCCGCGATACTCATCGGCCAGCCGACCGAAGCCGGCCCCAATCTCAATCAGCGTTTTGCCGGTCGGCGGCAGCAGGCGGCGCAGGGCGATCCGCTCGACCTGATCCTCGTAATCGCGCCCCTGGCCTTCCCAGAAGCGCGTTTTATAATCCGACCCTTCATAGTCGCAGACGGGAGGAGAAACAGACATAGCTGGTGATTTATTGCTCGCCAGGCGCTGGCGGCGCGGTGCGGAGCCGGTTGATCAACTCCTCGTTGCTGCCTGGCAGACTGTCAATCGCCTGATCCAGAGGTGTGAAGAGGCCAACCAGGGTATTGAACGGTTTGCCCAACTCTGTCTCGCTCAGAGGGATGTCTACCCCAACCACAAGGTTAACCGGGATGGTTTGTTCAACCGGCACCTCCAGGCTGAGGAAAACAGGCAACTCTAACCCCTGCGGCAGGTCTAGGGAGACTGCGCCATTGATAAAGCCTCCGCCGCCGGGCAAGACAAAGCGGGCCGGAATGGAGACCAATGGCACGGGCTGCGTCACCATAACCACCGTCTCTGTTTCCAACGGCAGCGTGAAAGCGATATCAATGGTGTCGTTTACCTCAATAGTGCGGGAAATGGTCGCCTCGCTCATGTCTACAAAGCTGTCATTTAATCCGCCGACCAAAGGTTTGGCAATACTGTCCACAATGGGGAGAATTAAGGGAAGTATGGTCAGAAGAGCGATCAGGACGACGAGGTTAACGGCGAACGAAAAAATGATGGCGACAGTCTTGAATGCCTGCCAGGGTTTGCTATCCCAAAACCAACGCCGTTGCCGACTGCCAGTTCCATCTGTTTGATCCGGTGTGTGAATGTCCTCAGCCATAGCTACCTCCTTTGGCCGAACAGGTTGACATAGTATACCTACATTATGGTAACATGGTTTAGGTAAATAGCAAGCGCATTGTTTCCCAGGAAACAATGGGTCTGAATTGTTTCCCAAGAAACAATTTTGAGTGTGTTGAATGAGTGTGGGATATTGAGAGCGATCATGACCAATGATGTAGCCATCTTTCTTGATTTGGACAACCTGGTGATTGGGGCGAAGCAAGCCAACATTACTTTCGACGTTAATCTGGTTTTGGAAAAGATACGGCACATGACCAACGGCCGTTTAGTCCTGCGTCGTTCTTATGGTGATTGGCGGCAAAACCAGAAGCTGTTGGAGCAGTTGGCTATCGCCGGATTTACCACGCAATCCACCGTGCGTATCAATAATTTCGGCAAAAACCTCGCCGACATGCAGATCGTAGTAGATACGATGGACACGCTGGTGGACGGTCATCAGTACAGTACCTACGTTTTGATGACTGGCGACCGGGATTTTACGCCGCTGGTGCAATCGTTGCGCAAACGGGGTAAACGAGTGGTCGGTGTTGGGGTCAAGCATACTGCCAGCCGTAGCTTCGTCGCCCTGTGCGATGAATACGTCTTCTACGAAGATTTATTGCCCGCCCCGGAAATGACAGAAGGCCAGGTGGAGGAGTTCCTGCTCAAGGCGATTGACCAGTTGCTGACAGACGAAACGCCGCGCGTGCGCGCCAGCGTGTTGAAGCAGCAGATGGTGGAATTGAGCCGAGGGACGTTTGACCATACCCGTTATGGGGATGGCAATTTTAGCAAATTCCTGGCCCGGTACGCCCATTTGGTCTTGTTGGAGAAGGAGGATACCACGACGTATGTGCGCCGCTTGCCGGAGATGTCGCCAACGGCCGTTCTCCACCAACAGTATCGCAGTGGGCTTAAAAAGCAGCACTTCCGCGTCGTTCCGGCCGCGGAGCGGCTGATGATTCTGAAGGATGTGGTCTTGACCCTGGAGCGAGAACGAGACCTACGCTGGCGGCAGACGGTTGATCTGATGTTCGACGCCTACCAGGAAAACGGCAAAGAAATATCCAAGAACATGATCAACGCTGTGCTGCTGGTGGCTCGTCGGGCTGAAGTGGTGCGGACGTTGAAGGGGAAATCGCTGGCGACCGCCCCCGTCATCCTCAGCTTGCAAGGCCCAAAACGGTTTCAAGAGGCAGTCGTGCGCTGTGATGCCGCCTATTTGCGCGAGATTTTGGAGCTGCCGGAGCCGTTTGACCTGAATGAGGCAGCCATCGCCCTCTACGATTCGATTGGCTACGCGCCTTATTTGCAGATGGTGATGAGTAAGTGGATGAAGGAGTAGGGGGGGACTGGAGATTGGAGATTGTGTAATCTCCAATCTCCAGTCCCCAATCTCTACCCACCAATCTCAACTTCATCTCGGTGGCCGAATCCCCGGCTGTTGTCAATGAAGTAGAGGCGAGTGGGGCGCAAGCGATACCAGTTGACTTTGGTCAGAGCGACTTGCAGAGCAGGCGTATCGGCCAAAAAGGGGTAGCGGGCCAGATAAAGCGCCAACGCGGTTTCCCGCGCTTCTCCGTCTAGCTGAGTCACGTCCCCTTCTAGTTGAATCCCTTTGATCTCCGGCCAATCTTTGTAATCTTCCTGGATGGCAGCGGCGATGTGGGGCTGATGACGGAAATTTTGCGCGTGGCGGGTGTGCCCGGCCGAGAGGAAGTAGAGGTCGAACCCGTTGTTGGCGTAGAAAACGGCCGTTGCCCACACCCCCTCTTCCCCTACCGTCGCCAACGTCATTACCTGGTGGCTTCGCAGATAAGCCAGCGCTGTTTCGCGCACCGTCTCAGCCATTTGCCGCCCGTCCTCCAGCCCAACGAGTAAACAACTCCTGCTCCAATTCGATGTCCAGCAAGTCCAAAACCCGGTTAACCGTCTGGTTGACGATGTCGTCTATGCTTTGCGGTTTGTGATAAAAGGCGGGCATCGGCGGGACGATGATCGCGCCCATCTCGGCCGCCTGGGTCATCAGGCGCAGGTGGCCCAGGTGCAGCGGTGTCTCGCGGGGCAGCAGAACCAGCCGCCTCCGGTCCTTTAGCACCACGTCGGCCGCCCGTAGTAGCAAATTGTCGCTGAATGAATTGGCGATGCCGGCCAGGGTTTTCATGGAGCAAGGCGCCACAATCATACCGGCCGTTTTGAAGGAGCCAGAGGAGATGCGGGCGGCGATGTCTTGCTCCCGGTACGTTGCGTCTGCCAGGGCCAGCACTTGCTCCGCTGTATAATCTGTCTCCAGGCCAATGGTAATCGCCCCGGCCCGGCTGATAACCAGATGGGTTTCCACGTCGGCCACGCCACGCAGCACTTCCAACATGCGGATGCCATAAATGACCCCGCTGGCCCCTGAGATACCGATGATCAACCTTTTCATCGCGCCACCTTTGTCCCTTTGCCGTTAATTCTGTTCACGAATTCTAAAGCACCTGGGCAGATTGCCAAAATCGCCTTACAATCCACTTATACCTGAACGATCAAGGGGGCATCATGAAATCAATCTTTATCGCCGATTTGCAACCGAAGACGGAAGTGTTGGATGAGCCGTTTTTGCTGAATGAGGTGGCCGAACGCCTGACGAAAGACGGCCGTTCCTACATCCTCTTCACCCTGCGCGACAAAACGGGAACATTGTCTGGCGTCTTTTGGGACGTGCCGCCAACGGTTTTGGAATGGGCGCGGCCGGGGCAGGTCGCCCTGGTAACCGGCCGGATCAATCTCTACAAAGAGGCGTTGCAGCTAAGCGCCACCGACATGACCTCGCTCCAGGTGGAGGATTTGCGCGATTTTGTCCCTGTCAGCCAGCGGCCAAAGGAGACGATGATAGCCGAACTGCGACAGTTCATCGAGCGGTTGGGGCAGCCGTGGCAAGGGCTGGTCGCCCATTTGCTGCTGGATGAGGCGTTTTTAGCCCGGTTCGCCACCGCTCCGGCGGCGCGCAATATGCACCATGCGGTGATCGGTGGCCTGCTGGAGCATACGCTCAGCATGGCCAACATCGCCGACTACCTGGCCGATCATTACCCGCTCGTCAACCGCGATTTGTTATTGGCCGGCACGTTGCTGCACGATATGGGCAAGGTGGCCGAATATGACGTGGATAACTCATTTGCCTTTACTGAGGACGGCCGTCTCGTCGGGCACATCACCCGGGCCGCCATCCTGATCGAAAGTGGCGCGGCAGCGCTGGGGGGCTTTCCGGTAGACGATCTGCGGCAGTTGGTCCACCTGGTGTTGTCCCATCATGGCGCTTTGGAATGGGGGTCGCCTGTTGTGCCGAAGACGTTGGAGGCCGTCCTGCTGCACCAGATAGATATGCTGGACAGCCGGGCGCAGGGCTTCCTGGAACACATAGAAACGGACAGCGATAGTAGTGGCTGGACGGTGAAGCCCAGCCCCATGTTTCGTACGGAGTTGAAACGGCCGTTTCCTAAGCCGTAATCCGTGAACCGTAATCCATAATCCCTTCACGGATAACGGACCACGGCTTACGGCTCACGCGCCACGTCCGGCGGCACGACGTAGAGGCTGGTCATCAGACTGCCGTCTACTGGCGAGAAGATGTTTTCCCGACGGCCGTTTGGGAATGCTTCGGCGACGACGTCCAGTTCGGCAAGGCGCTGGTTGTGGAAGATGTAGACCGCCCCTTTGCCCGGAGGGGGGGCGAGGGAAACGGCCGTTGCCACATCCAACCGCGCCTCTCCTATATCCTGGGCTATGGCATTCGGGACCAGATAAGGCAGCGTGGCGAATCCCCAATACATCCAGGGCGCGCCCACAAAATAGATATGATGATCCGGACTGTAACCGCGCAGCGTCGGGGCGATCTGGGTAGCCATCGCCGCGTTTGGCCCGCCGTAAATGCGCTGCGGCGTATACTCCACAAAGTAGGTGCGTAGGCTGCCCAGGGCGAAGAGAAGGATAACGGCCGTTAACAAACCATAAGCCACCCACTCTGTCTGCGCCCGCCGCCCCAAAATCCCCGCCGCCAACCGGACAATTTGCCAGATCGCCAGGGCCAGGAAAAAGCTTACCGGCACCGCCAGGGTGATAAGGCGCTGGCTGGATGGCGGGCTTTCCGTCAACATGCCGCCGAGCAACATGCCACCCCACCACCAGGCCACCAACGGCGCGTAACGCGGCTCACCCCCGCGCCAAATCAGGTTGAATAGGGCATAGCCCATCCCCACCAGGAATAGCACCCCCCAGCCCGGCGAGAGCAGCGGTTCCGGCAGCCCATACCAGACGGTGCGATCCGCATAATAGTTGAAAGCCAGCGCCGCCCGTTGAAACTGCTCCCAAAGAATCGGCAGCGGACCGCTGTTGCGCACGACCATCTCCTGGGCCAGCCAACCGCTCTGAACAATGCCGACCTGGTTCAGGCGGGCATTGAAATCGTTGGGGAAGCGGGCCGCATATTGCATCATCGGCG
>CAYONK010000274.1:0-6527 GCA_964405285.1 uncultured Ardenticatenaceae bacterium | reverse complement strand
CCGGGGCTACGCTTGGGTTGTCGCTGACCTATCAGCCGGTCTCCTGGTGCGCTGGGGTGTTGACGGTGCGGGCGGAGAACGGCCGTTTGCCCCGACCAGAGTAGACCACAGGGCAGCCTGCAAGCGAGATTAACCACACCGCTGGCGGGAGCGGGTTCATCGCCTGGCTGCGACAGAGAGACAACGGCCGTTGCTTTGTTCTCGCCCAGGCCACGTTTCCAGGGTTGCAATCGTGGTGGAGGTCTACGCCGATGACAGACATGCGACACATTGGCCGCCATTTCATCAGCGACGGGGAGTTCAACCGGATGCTGCTGGATATTCTGGCCTGGGCCAGCGAATACATCGAGGGCAAAGAAACTGCCGACCTGCTGGTGCTGGCGGTTCACGCCCTGGCTGACGGCGACCACGAGCTGAACGTCCTCATCCCGCCCGAGTTCGGCGGTGAGCGGGCCAGGGAGATCATGATCACCATCGGCGCAAAAGCGGCCGAAAGCGACGACCCGCTGGTGGCTGCCTTCCTGGTCACTGAAGCCTGGATGACGACGCGGCCGGCCGACGCTGACGCGCCAGAACTCCCGCCCTCCGAAGACCCGGAGAGGCTGGAGGCGCTGGTCATTTGCGGCAGCACCATCGACCAACGCCAGAATCAGGTGGTTGTGCGGATCGAGCGGTGTGGCGGGCTGATGCAGGCGGGCGAGGTGATGTCTGTCCCGTTTATCAACGACGGGGCAGACCAGCTGCAAAACCGGCTGTTGATGCAGTTCTGGCGCTCTTACGCGGAAGAAACGATGGCTCGTAAACGAGACGGCCGTTAACAACCTCTCTCGGTAGATGGTCTCAAAAAACGGGGATGGGGAGCGGAACTCATGCCTGTCTGGGACTTCGTTCCAACGGCCGTTTCACCCCACTCTATGCGACCATGCGGACAAAATAAACCACGACCGGAGGCAGACGATGTTTGAATTCACCGGCTCTTGCGCTGGCTGTGACCAGTGGACCACCCTGGACGACGTGGGGCTGTGCGACACATACGCTCTCGGTCATGGGCAGCACGCTGGGCGATTTGTCGGGGGAAGAAACAGCCGTTTTGTCCTTCCTGGCGCAGATGATGGCGAGCGGTCAGGCTGGGCCTTATTTGCGCTTCAGGTAGGCACAGTGGGGCAGGGAACCAGCCGTTTAATACGATTGAAAACGAGGAGGGGCTGAAAACGGCCGTTTTCAGCCCCCTGTTCTCGCTCTGATATCTTTGATGACCCGAAGATTGTGGAACGGAATTTGCTGGTTTCCTGATCTCCATAAATCCGGGAATCGTTCATGCCCTCGTTGCATCTTGCCACAAGCGTGATGGGAGGAAAACAAATCCATCCTACCAGACACCTAAAGCAAGATTCTTTTTGAGGCAAGACATGGGCATTTCTAATTGTCGTTGACAGTTTCAGACAAACTCATAACACAACGCCTGCGCCAAGACCAACCCACCCCCATGAGGGTCAAAAGGGTCAATAGCCCGAGGAGAGCTTTGTTTTCAGAGACGCCAGAAGCGGTGAAGATATTAAGTTGCACTGCTGTTGGATCCAGGCCGCCACTACTATCTCCGGCGACAAGATGCGTTCCCGATAGGCTCAAGCCTGTAATTTCCAGCTTATTGCCATTGATCGCCACCTGTTCAAACGGGAGCAACTCCCAACACGCGGTGCTGTTCGCCGTTGTACATTGATCTACATCGGTGATGATAAAGGCTCTACGGGCGGCCAGGACGTTATCACTACAGCCAGACAGATCGGTATTAATGGGTAGGAGGATTGTCCAGCCCGCACCCCCCGTGCTGTAAAAGTCATAATAATCTGAGCAAGCCTGGTCAACGTAAGGTGCAACGCCTACGCCAAATGGCGCATTAGCGCTGCCGCTGCCCAGATTCATGATGACGCCTGTGCCAGGACCAGGGCCAAGCAATTGGGCATCACCCAACGTGACGCCGCTGCCCTCATCGAAAGCGACGCTCAAGATATTGCTTCCCAACCGGACAGCCCAATCCTCTTCCGCAACTCCAGATGGGCGCGCAGAGGCAACGGCCGTTCCCCACCAATTCTTAGGGGCTGCTATTGTTCCAGAAAAACCAATGCCGCCGGTGTTGATCACATTATTAGCGTAAGCTGTTACTGTGCCCCCAGACTGAACAATCGCAGCCGTTCCACCACCATCTAATGTATTTCCCCGCACGGTGACTTGCCCGCCAGATATTACAATGGCGTTGGTTGATGCCCCCTGGCTGATAGCCAGATTCTGAATGAATACCGTGCCACCGTCAACCTGAATAGCAGCCACGTCTGCGCCACCGGAAATTTCTCCCAAACCATTCGATTCCACAGTCAGATCTTTCTCAATGGTCACACTCTCATCGGATAGCGACCCAATCACGACCACCTGACCGCCAACAGCCACATCCCGGACAGCCTGCGCCAATGAGGTTGCGCATGGCGGCGTGACGCCACTACAATCGTTGGCTACCCGGATGGTTGGGGCGATGGTTGCCGGATAAAGCGTGATGGTGACATTCTGGAGTTCGGAGGTATAAGGCCCAGAGACATCGTCAAATGTATCCCAAAAGCTGATCACTAGCGGGGTGGTTCCTGGATACGGGCGGATCAGTTGACCTAGCCAGGTAAGTGTTGTACTGCCTCCGCCTGGTAAAACACCGATACTGGCTGTGGTGGGACGCTGGTAAACTGTACTTCCCCCGTCGTTAAATCCCATGTGTATGGTGCTGGACCAGGCGTCATTTGGCGGTGGCTCTGGAACAAAATCGGCGGTGACTCGATAAAACAGATATTCCGTCTCCGGCAGGCCAGCGACAGCGAGCGGCTGGTTAAAAGCCGCCCCGCCGCCAATAAGTGTGCCGGTGTTGAAAGTCGCAAAAGTGTGGCTGGGTGTTGGGGCCAGGTAGATAGTGATGGCGACGTTTTGCAGCTCTGACGTATAAGTTCCATCATCGTCGTCATACGTATCCTGGAAACTGATTGTCAGGTTGGTCCCGCCCGGATAAAGCCTGTTCATCTGGCCAGACCAGGTGAGCGTGGTGTTACCCGGCCCCGGTAATACGCCGGTTGTAGCGCTGGTGGCAGGTCGGTAAACTGTCGCCACCCCGTCATTCAACTCCATAAGCAGCGTGCTGGACCAGGCGTCGTTTGGTGGCGTTTCATTAGTCGGGACGTAATCGGCAGTGATGTTGTAGAAAAGATAATCAGCATTTGGCAAGGATGATACATCAAGCGCCACGTTGACAACAGGCCCGCCCCCGGTGATCAAGCCAGTGCTAAACGGGGCAAAGGAATGACCGGGTATTGGACCTGGATAAATGGTGACCGAGACGTTGTGCAGTTCAGAGGTATATGGGCCTGAGGGATCCGTAAAGCTGTCCTGGAAGCTAATCGTCAGATTAGCTCCGCCTTGATATGGTTTGACCATTTGACCGGTCCAGATCAGAGCTGTAGCGCCCGCCCCTGGCAGCACACCGGCCGATGCGCCTGTGTTTGGTCTGTATAGTGTTGTTCCCCCGTCATTCAACCCCATAAGCAGCGTGTTGGACCAGGCATCGTTTGGTGGCGTGCCAGGGACGAAATCGGCAGTCACAGTGTAAAACAGGTACTCTGTATCGGGCAGGCTGGAAACATCCAGCGCCACACTGACCACTGCGCCACCTCCGACGATTGTCTCTGTGTTAAATGGGGCAAATGTGTGGCTACCAACAGGAGTGGACACCATCAGTCGCAAAGGTGTGGCCTCTGTCTTTGACGCCGGTGACAAGAGTAAGATAAACAAACTAGCGAGAAGAAGGAGCAGGCATCGTTTTTGTGTCATTATGGTTATCCTTTGTGTGATATCTCAAGTCTCATGTCGGCAAAAGGGGGCAGCCAGCGCTTGCGCTCTGCAGCTAAAATTGACCGGGGCAACTTTTACCAGGCAAACAAGATAGTTCTGCTTGAAAACCAAGGGGCGAAACGTAGTGGCAGAGGCAAGAACAGCGTAATCAGTTTCCATCGGCTCACCCTTGAAGACAGGAGAATGCAACGGTAGGTTGGACCCGTCCTGGCTCTGACAGCAGTATACCAGTTTGGGGTAGGGAGGGGATCAGTACAAATGTCTTAAACGCCAGGGCAAGCCGCTCCCATCTGCTGGTGTTTTGGATGACTTCACCTACTTGATCCATAACGAACCGGACGTTAGCAGCATCTTCCCAAAAGCGTGGGACCATCGCCTGTCACAGCGCCACAGTCCAAAAAGCAAAAGCGGCTGTTATTTTGTCCGGGGCTATTTCTGGAAGAGGTATTGGCCGAGGCTGGATAGGCATCCGGTCTTTGGCCGGAAGGATCGAACAGTGTGCTGTAGAGTTGGAGAACGGCCGTTATCGCCGTCTATTGGTTAGGGGAGGAAGCGGGGGAAGAACGGCCGTTTTCCCCAAATACCAGTTGCCTCCGCGTGCGTTCACAGATACAACTGAACAAGGCAGGGGGGGAGGAGAACGGCCGTTGGGCCAATCACCAGCCAGAGGAACAACGATGTCACACGAACGCGACCAAGCCAGCTTACAACGCCACATCCAAGAAGCCGAAGAGCGGGCGGCGACCGGCGGGCATGTTTTAGGCCCCTGGCAGCCTGCTTCGCTGTCTGGCCTCTACCAGGTGGAGGCGATGTGCCAGCGCTGTGGCGAGAAGGCAGAGGCGGGCTAACGGGTGCTGTATGTGGCCTTTGACCGGGTTTGTCCGGAGACGGGCGGGGCAGGAAATGGCGTGCGTGATTGACGAGGAAATCCACGATTATCGGGATTTTGATCTGATCATCAACCATCTCCCACCAGAGTTGGCCGAGGCTGGGGAAGCGGAGTATGGCGACCCGGCGGTGATGTCGCCGCAGGCGCTGCAGGCGTGGATTCGGGGGCGGAAAACGGCCGAGCGGCCATAGCCAGCGAAAAATGGCGCGAGTTGCAGAATTCGGCTGGTTCCAATCAGCAAAATAGATTATCATTGTTATAACTATCATAGTTACACCAATGACTTATACCAAGGAGCCGCCTGATGTTCATCGGCCGTCATAAAGAACTCGCCTTCCTCAACCGCTTACTCACCCGCAAACAGCCAGGACCAGGGCAGATGGCGCTGCTCTACGGCCGGCGGCGGGTGGGGAAAACCCTGCTCCTGAAACAGTGGGCCGAGCAAAGCGGACTGCCCTTTACCTATTGGTCGGCCGACAAGGAGCCGGCGGCCTTGCAGCGGCGCAGCTTCATGGCGGCCATGCTCGACATGCCCGAAGAGCAGGCCACCCCTTTCGACAGTTGGCCCGCCCTCTGGCGCTGGCTGGCGCCGCGCCTGGCGGAGAAGCGAGACAAGGAGATTCTCATCCTCGACGAACTTTCCTACGCTTCGGCCGCCGACCCGGCGCTGCTCTCCGCCTTGCAACACGCCTGGGATCACCACCTTCAGGAGTCGCAGCTGGTCCTAATCCTGTGCGGCTCTCAGGTCACGACGATGGAAGCGATCATGCAGCATCAGTCGCCACTGTTCGGCCGCTTCACCGGCCAGTGGCATTTGCAGCCACTGCCCTTCGCCAGCCTGCGCGAGTTCTTTCCGGCCTGGTCGGCCGAGGAGCGGGTGGCCCTCTATGCCATCATGGGCGGCATCCCCGCCTACCTGCGCTGGCTGGACAGTGACTTGACCCTGGTGGAGAACATCCGCCAGGTCATCCTCGAACCGGGCAACATCTTTCTGGCGGAACCAGAATTGCTGCTCCACGACGAGCTGCGCGACCTCTCCACCTATCAGGCGATCTTGCGAGCCATCAGCAAAGGGCATCACACTTTGCAAGCCATCAGCAACGACTGCCTCATCGGCTCGTCGAGCCTCACCTTCCACCTGGCCAAATTGCAGGAGTTACGCCTGGTGGAACGCCGCCTGCCGGCGACGCTGACCACAGCGCAGCAGCGCCGCTCCAAGCAAGGGCGTTATCATCTCAGCGACCCCTTTTTCCGCTTCTACTTCCGCTTTCTGTTCCCACACCAGAGAAAGCTCCTCTCGGCCGAAGAGACGACGGCGCACATCAAGAGCGAACTGCGGGCGTTTGTCGGCCTGGCGTTTGAACAACTGGCGCAGCAGTGGGTGGTACGGCAGGCGCGCGCCGGGGCGTTGCCGTTTGCCCCGGAAGCGGTCGGCAGCCATTGGAGCCGCCAGGTACAGGTGGACGTGGTGGCTCTCAACTGGCAGCGTCGGGAGATTCTGTTGGGTGAGTGCAAATGGGGGGATGAGCCGGTCAGCCGCCAGGTAGTGCGGGAGCTGATCGAGCAGAAGGGGCCGAAGGTGCGCCAGACGCTGCCCGATGGCGACGCCTAGTCGTTGCATTACGCCTTGTTCGCCCGCGCCGGTTTCACCGACGCGGCGGCGGCAGAACTGACGGCGCGTCAGGGGCTGCTGGTGGACCTGGCGGACTTGGATGCAGTGTTGTCGGCCTGATTTTCCCCCCGCCGCTCAGAAAAT
>CAYONK010000273.1:0-6528 GCA_964405285.1 uncultured Ardenticatenaceae bacterium | reverse complement strand
CGTCTCCGCCATCCTGACCGCCAGCGGCACGCCCCAAAGCCAGCGCGCCCTGGCCGCCGCCAATCTACTCAGCAGCCGCGACAACCGGCTGACGCTGACGTTTCAGGACGCCAATGGCCCGGTTCAAACGGTTACGCTGCAATATCCGGCTGAAACGACCGCGCCTTCCCCTTCAATCGCTATCACCCCCCCGCCCCCTATCAGCGGCGAACGCCTGCCCTCCGGCATGGGGCTGATTCGCATCGCCACCTTTTCCGGCCGCGAAGGGCAGGCGTTGGTGGACGCCTTCGACGCCGCGCTGGACGATCTGCTCGACGCCCCCGGCCTGATCCTCGACCTGCGCGGCAATGGCGGCGGCGATCAGCGGTTGGCCGACCAGATGGCGCGCCGCTTCCTGGCCGAACCGTTTACCTACGGCCATGAACAATATGTCGGCCGTCTGCCCCAGCGCGGCTGGCTGCCGGGCCTGGCTTTCCGCCTGACGCCCCGGCAACCCCTATACGAAGGGCCGCTGGCTCTGCTCATTGATGAGTACACTTTCAGCACGGCCGAACAGTTTGTCGTCGCTCTGCGCGACAGCGGCCGGGCCACAACGGTGGGGCGGCCTACCGGCGGCGGCGCGGGCAATCCGCTTTCGTTCGAGCTAACGGGCGGTGCGTTGGTTCGTTTCTCCACCGGCGACTTTCGCCGCAGCGACGGGTCGCCTCTCGAAGGGAGAGGGGTTACGCCCGACCGCCCCGTCTCTCTGACTGCCGCCGACTGCGCTGGGCCGGATCGGGATGTGGAAACGGCCGTGATGTTTCTCCAAGCGGCCAATCATAGCGCGGATAGTGGCGTCAAATTACGCGATATTGGCGTGGACATCCAAGCGCTTACAGTCGAGTTGGATAAATAGGCGGATTCTCTCTGAGAGAATCCGCATCAAAGGAGCGCTTACCATGAAAGCGATACTGGCAAAAATCAATGTGTTTCTTTTGGTTGTTCTGGTTACCGTTCTGGCTGGTTGCCAGACGGCAGCGCCGCCCCAAGAACCGACGCAACGGGAGCTGCTTTTCAACTTCTTCGCCCTTGTGCGAACGACGGCCGATGACGCGGTTAAAATTGAATTAGGCTTATCTGGCGCAACTTCTGTGCCGGGCGATGAGCAGTTTGCCGGGGTGTGGGAACTGCGCGACGCAAGCGGCGCGTTGCGGGCCGATGGGCGACTATCTCGCCTGGCCCCTTTTGCGGGCGAATATATCCCCATCACCTGGCAAAGCGAACTGGCGCCAGGCCAATATGAATTGATCTGGGGTGCGCCCAACTATGGCGGCCTTGTCCAATTGTTTGTAGTAGAGGATGACGGCAGCGGCGGCGTCCGCATGGGTTCACAATATGAATACATCACAACCGACTATCCACCGGTTATGCCCGACTCTTTTCAACCCTAGCCATTGGCTGCCATGCGTAAAGATATCGAGGTGGAGGGGGTAATGTAAGACCGGGTTATATTACCGCCCTCAGCCGCCATCGGCGCAAGAAGTCCAACTCAAACACCGGACTGACGAGATTGACACCGAAAGCTCGCTCTATGGTTCGCAGCGAATCGCGGCCCAACTCCGGCGAGAAGGGCAACTAACGGAAGATGGGATTGCCGGTGATTGACCCCCAGCCAAACTTGAGCCAACGACGGCTAGAAGACAAGGTGTACCCGTGTCAACTCAGGGGAAGTTTCTCAGGAAAAACAGTTTGGTTGGTGGGGCGACCCTTGTGGTCGCCCTCTTTCATAGGGCGGGCACAAGGCCCGCCCCTATAAAATCATTCCAAAATCATTCTCTGAAAAGCCATATCCTACGAAATTCTGTAGAACCAGGACGGTCAATGCTACTCGATCCCGTGCATGAACCCTTCGAAATCACTCAGACTGCCGCCATCAAGTGCGCACGCGATAATCTGTTGTCCCAGAGGGTCCAGGTTCGTCTCCTTCAGGTACGGTTTCAGTTGCTCGGTGAAGAAAGCAGTCAATTGACGGGCCCCCGCGTCGTACGCTTTGTTCCCGACCTCCGGCTGCGTGTTGACCTCAAGGAACCAGCGGGGGATGGTCAGCCCCTCGATTTGCATTGTGTAGAGGGCGTAGCCGAGCAGAGGGCAGCGCGCAGGCGTGAGTTGATCGGGACGGAATTTGGCTCCGCCGCGCCGGGCCATATATTCGCGGGCTACCCATTGCGGAATAAAACCAGTCCGCCAGGCGCCAACGTGTTGGTTTGGAGAGAGTGTGTAGCGAGTTTGGGGCGTGTTCCGAATCTGATTGAGGAGCAGGTTGGCCTGGTCCACCCGGAGACCGGTGGCGAAGGGCCAGTATGACCCGACGCCCTCGCTCGTCATGCCAGCCGTGTCGGTAATGCTTGGGTTGGCGAACCCGCGTGGCGCCACCAGTCGCCACAGCCAGCCTAGCGACGGCGGCAGCAGGTGCAATAGTCCCATGATCCCGTAGCTCGGCTTTTTCTTCGTGCAGGGCGGCGTTCGCACGCCAAAGCTGCGGATATCCACTTCCACCGCCTCGTCCACGACGTTGGGCACGATCTGCCGTGGCAGGATCACACGCGGGTTGGGGCATGGCTTGCCCGGCTCGTCTTCGATGTGTTCCCAGATCAGGCATGTGGCATCCGCTGAAGCGTGCAGACTCAGGAAGAGGAGTGGCTCGGACGGATGCGTGCAGAGTCTCTCCAGATTTGGGTCCACGCCATACCGGTTGATATGGTTGACCCGGACGAACCAGGCATCCTCTGCATCTTTAAGCGCCAGCTTGCCGCTGCCGTTTTGGAAACTTGGGTGAGCCAACGCCATGTCATCCGTTACGGGTCGCAGTGCGCAGCCTTGCGGCAGTGACAGGAAGCGGCGTTCGCCGGTGACAACGTTCTCCCCCAGCAGGAGGCGACCATCCGCCTCGCGGTGGGCGTATTGGAGCATCTCGCTCTTGCCTCCGCCGCTGGCCCCCTCGTGGGTGATGGTCACTACCTGATCGTAGGGCGTGATCACCTGTACGGTTGCGCCGTGGACGGTCACCCAGCCCTCGCGCTCGCCGAGGTTTAGCAACACTCCGTAGACGCCCTTCTTGGCGCTCGGCCCTGGGTAGAGGTTGTAGCTGAACATTTCGTGCATCGTATCTTGCCGATCATGCACGACCACTTGCTTGCCATTGAAATGGGTGTGACGAAAGGGTGGGGCAACGTAGATCACGGCGCCAGGGCGAAACGCCTCGTCTAGTTCGTCTAGCGGGATGATGCCTTGCAGTAGCGCCAGACCGAGGGCGAAGAAGCCGGCGTTCGCCGGGCAGACCGCCACCGACGGCAGGCCGCTGTCCATCTGGCCCGATTTGAAGAAGAAGCAGGTGAGGTCTTGATCCTTCAGCCATGCCAGGGTTTCTGCGCGTAGCTTTGCGAAAGGGTAGGTGAAGCGATCTTCGAAGCGCGGTTTGTTGGTTGGTCTGGCGTCGGCGATGAACATGCAGTCGGGGTCGCGGCGGCGCATGTAAGGATCGATGTAGTTGGCCGCCACACCGTTGCGGGCGCGCACGACGTGGACTTCGGGCACCCAGCCGCGCCCTGGCACGTCGTAGCCTACTTCGAAACGGCCGTTGTCCGAACCGCCAAGCGAAAGCTCAACAATCTGTTGTGTGCTTTCAGCGATGGTCAGGCTGCGGCAGTTTGTCAGAACGTCGCGCAGATCTTCTGGTAAATTTAGACGGTCCAGTAACTCTGAGCGTGTCGAGGTGTTGGTGATATTGAGTAGGTTATCTTTAAGAATTGTCATGCTTGAATTGTTCCTTTTGTTACGTGAAAAAACGGACATGGTTCAACCTGAGCAAAATGTCCTGTACAAATTTTTCTATAGACCTGTCATGCTGAGAGCCTGTGCTGAGCGCAACCAAAGCATCCTCCGAAGCATCCCGTTCCCCTGGAAAATCCGAGACCGTAGGGATGCTTCGCTTCGCTCAGCATGACAATGACAAATCCACTGTCTGGTGGAAACCTGTCAGGTCTGTATGGTTAAATCGGGGAGTGCGGCCCCTGAACCCCGGTCTCCTTCGTAGGGAAGTCTACCCAAAGCGCAACACACGCAGCAGACGCTTGGTCGAATTCAACGACTCATCTGTCACGGTTAAGCGCGCCAAGTAAATTATTTTAAAATCAGTGGGAATGATATGAGTATACCAAGCGGCTGTTTGATCTGCCAATATGTTACATCAAAACATCAGGGTTTTTCAAAAGGCAGCGGGGTTTTTGAGCGGCGGGGGGATTGTTTTAGAACGGTTTAACTGATGGTTTATGGATCTGGTATATTAGTGGCGTGAGTGTTTACCCAAGCGAATTTAGGTGAAACACCTCGAATCTCTGTCGCAAGAACCGTATTGCCCTCCCTGCTTATAACAATAATTCTCCCGGTTGACTAGATCCTCATTCTCTTGGCGTATTCGGCGGTAGACCCGGCGGCTGGGTCGGCGTTAGCGTACCCGTCGGATCGGGCGTTAGCGTTGGTGGGCAATCTGGTATATCGGTTGGGTTTAGTTGCGCATTTGGGTCGCAGCCGACCAGGGCCAGGGCAACCACCAACAAGAACAAGAGCGCCAGAAATACCTGCTCCCGGCCGTGCCGCTTCCTTCTAGATTTACCGCCCTGTTTCCCCAACTTGTACTTCTGCCAGACAACGAATGGTGACAGGGTGAGCCAGATGCCCAGGGTGGGGTCGAAGTAACGGCCGTTTTTGAAAACTAGCCCCGTAGACCAATCATAAATATCGCCGCAGCCCAGGTTGGTTACCGGCCCTTTGGCCCCGATGAGGACGGCCCCATCGGGCGAGTAGGCCCAGGCCAGGGTAATTTCAGCGGCGCTGTTGGTCGTCTGGCGTACCAGGTTGGCGCCGTCGCGGTGGTAGTAGCGCCATTCTTCTGTTTCCGGGTCGCCAGCGTCCACCAGTTCGCCGATACAGGCTAAACCATACAGGTAATGCTTCGTTTGGGCAAATGCGCCGCCTTGTTCGAGCAGGATTTGCCTTTTGTTGGCGTAGTCCAGGGTGTAAGTGGTTACTTCGCCGGCGACGGACATGAGCAGGCGGTTAGTCAATACGCTTTGTTAAGGCGACCACCAGCTCGGGCTTAAGTCAGTGTAATCGTTGTCTGTTAGTTGTAAATATTCTTGCGTTTCAGTATCCATAAGATAGATGTCTGCATTTACTTTGTTTCCCCTATTCCAGGAGAACACAATATGGCGGCTGTCCGGCAACCAGGATGGGTCTACCTCAGCAGGGTGAAAATCAGAGAAAACATAAAATTCATTTGGCATGAGCAGTTTAGATTGCTGGTCAGAAATATTGTACAAACTCAACCGAGATCTAATTCCTGCCTCGAAAATTATCACTTCGCCATTCGGAGACCAAATGGCGCTACCTAATGGTATTGATAAAGATGTCAATCTGGATATATCGTTAGTCAACATATCAAGTATATAGTAATCGGTACCGGCCACATGGTTAGCATCTCGCGCTGAACTAAACAGAAGTTGCATACTATCCGGTGACCAACTACTAGGATAATTAAAGGCTGAATCGCTTGTGAGTTGAACTTCTTTAGTTCCATCCATTGCCGCTAAAAAGATATCCTTGCTGTCACTGTAGGCTATCCATTGCCCATCGGGAGACCAGGATATAGATGAGCGGAACCCCGCCGGTTGCCTCTCAGTTTTCACTAGGGATAGTTGTTGTGTAATAATGTCAAGAAGGTATAGTGCAGTAGTGCCATCTCGCTCAGATACAAAAGCTATCAATGTTCCATCAGGTGACCAAGCTGGGGATCCATCGTTGCCTAAATGATCAGTTAGCCGCTGTACATTGCTACCATCTCCATCCATCATGTATAAATTGAAATAACCGTTGTCCTTATTAGATGCAAAAGCGATTTTTCCCTTCGCAAACGAAGATGCATCATCCATTTGAAATGACTCCTGTGTACTGTCACGGAGGTCGTTGCTAGTGGATTTCACACATCCTGTAAAAATAGCCATTGTGCTGCTAAGTATCAGGTACGTAATTATTAGCAAGTAATATTTTGAGTTTGTCATTAGGGACCTTTTACTGCTTACAACTAATTCCAGTCGGCAAGGCTCCTGTTAGACAGCGACTCCGCAAAATATTGCTAAAACTTTTTGCAACATCTACATTTATTTGCCCATAAGGTTGACCCTGGATTGCTGATGCTCCTCCCCACTCATAATCATTTCCCCTTTCGAAATCGCTAAGTTTAGCTCCTTGTTGGTTATGAATTATATTTGTAATTGGACTTGCCATCGGCGTACCAGACCAGTACACAGACATTGACTGTGGAGCGCCAGTAACCATGCTATGTACACTAATTGCGGCAGATAAATCTCTATCTTCTGCTATAATATGTGGGTTATCAAGTATATTTTTACCTGTAAACTGAGGATGTTGATCGTAGTATGTGTAAAGACATCGGCCTGTTATATGCGTGAAACCGCGACCTTTGAACGTTGA
>CAYONK010000272.1:0-6537 GCA_964405285.1 uncultured Ardenticatenaceae bacterium | reverse complement strand
GACTCTCCACAAAAAACAGCGGCACCCGTCTAGCAACAGAATCGTACCTGCTCCAGCCATTGCCAGCCAGAGCCAGACAGCCTATACTGTTTAATAGAGTATTTCGGTGCAGAATGGAGACAGGCGATGCTACAGATAACAGCCACACAGGCAGCAAATCAGCTACACAAACTTCTTAACGAAGCCGCCCAGGGGCAAGACATTGTCATCATTGATGACGATGGATTGACCTTCAAACTAGTAGCGTTACCCCATATGCCCAAACCAATCTTTGGTAGCGCGAAAGGGTTAGTGATCTTGGGTCCTGACTTTGATAAACCCATAGAAGGATTGGAGGAGTATATGCCTTGAACATCCTTCTTGATACCCACGCATTTTTATGGTTCATCGGTGGGGACCCAAAGTTGAGCGATTATGCCAGACGCTTAATCGAGAACTCAGACAACAGACGTTATCTCAGCATTGCCAGCATGTGGGAAATCACCATCAAATCCAGTCTGGGCAGATTGGTTGTCCCAACGCCTCCGAGTATCTTGATCCGCGATCACGTCTGGGCCAACGCAATTGCGTTACTGAATCTCACACCGGATCATCTTGATGTGCTGCACAGCCTCCCATACCACCACAATGACCCATTTGACCGTATCTTAATCGCTCAGGCCATTCACGAAGAGATGATCCTTGTTACCAAAGACAGCGCTTTTGCCCACTATGCTGTTCAAACGAAGTGGTCGCAGTAATTCCGGTATATCTAATTGGGGTGGGCATCTGACGACACCCACCCCAATCTCTAATCTCTAATCTCCAACCCCTACTCCTCCACCCACGCCGGTGGCTGATTGGCGTAGACCAGATTCGTCACCTGCCACTGACCGTCCACCCGCTCCAGGGTGTAGGTGGCGTCCAGGCTGTAGGGACCGCGCCGGGCCAGGATCGGATCATCTTCCATCGGGTAGTCGGTGGTCCCTTGATGGAGCGAATCTTCCCAGGTTTCGCGTACCGTCACAATCGCCCGATCGGCCGATTGCAAGTCAAACGAACGGTAGTTGGCGCTGATCCACTGCCGCCCCATGTACTGCCCGGCGGCGATCAGGGCGTCCAAATCCGCCTGGAAAGCGGGCAAGGGCGCGGGCAGCCAGGGTCTTCCCTCCATATACCCGACCGGTTCCCAGAACATCCAGGGCAGATCCGTTTGGAAGCTGTAAATGGCGCGTTGGGCGAAGGCGAATTCCGTCTCGCCGGAGAAGAAGGTGGTAATCCACAACGGCCGTTCCGGAGCCTCCCCCTCATCCAACATCTGCCGCCACTTCTCATCCGTCAGGCGGTCGTTGGCTGGCCAGGGGAATTCGTAGTAGGAGAAGACGCCGCCCTTCGCCACTTGCAGGTAGATCGTGCCATCGTCGGCGACGGCGGGGACCACCACGTAAAGCTCGTCCACCCGCCCCACCCCAACTTCCAACACCGTCGGGTCGGGCACGCCATCGCGCACATAGTCCGGGGCGGTGGCTACGTCGGCGATCACCGCCGCCTGCGGCTCCTCGTCCATGTAGGGGCGAGCGAACGGGTCGTCTTCCGGCACGTCGGCCGAGGCCATGACGATATGCTCCAATTCGCCGCCGTAGTAGCGGATGAGGTTGGCTTCTCCGGCGTCCAGCGGTTCGCCGCGCAGGTGCTTCTCGGCCATCACCTGGAAGGCGTCGGCCAGGTTGATCAGGCGCTGCAAGCTGTCGGCGTCTTGGGCGTTGAGCAGATTCCGGCTGGACATGCCCTCCAGCGTCATCCCGGCCAGGGCGGAGAGACGGGCGTAGAATTCCGGAACCGGCTCCACGTAGCCGACGGCCTCTTTCGGTGGGGGCGGATTGAAGCCGCCGCCGCCCAATTCGGCGTAGGCTTGCTTGGCGTAGAGGATGGTATCATGCTTCAATTCGGCCCAACTGCCCAGGCTGGTGGATAGCTGCTTATCGAGCCAGGCGTCGGAGAGCATGAACTGGGGGTAGCCGGGGCCGGGCACTTCCATGAGGGGCTGCAAGGTGTACAACCAGCCGTTGTAGAGCGTTTCCGTCCACTCGTCGGCCGTCAGGCTGCCGGTCCAATCGCGCATTTTCGCCATTTGTTCCGGGTAGTTGGCGTAGCTGGTCTCGCCCAACTGCTCCAGGATGGTGAGGGCGCGGTCGGACCCCATGGCGGCCATCACGTCGAGGCCGCTGGGCAGTTGGCGCGGCTCTTCAAAGGTGCCGACGTTGCGCCAGATCAGTTCGCGCATGATGTAGGCGTCGGGGACGAAGCGTTGGCCCATGAAGCGGAAGCCTTTGGTCACGTCTTCTACGTCGTCGGTCTCGCTGATGACCAGGCCGAGGATGCGCGGCGGGGGCAGGGCGTCGGTCGCTTCGATGAAAGTGGTCAGGCGGTCTTCGTCGCTGAGGGTGGCGAGGGTGGGATTGACGCCGTAAACGGCCGTTATCACATCCACATATTGAAACGCCGTCAAATCATCACTGCGCCCCACCATGAAAGCGGTCGGGTCGTACAAATCACGCCAGACATCGAGGGCAGGACGGCCGTTCACTGTCGCGTTTTGCATGGCCTGGACCAACAGCAGGGCGGAGCGCGTCTCGGCGCGGCCCACTTGCAGGTCGTTGGTCTTCAAGCGGAAAGTCATCCGGCCGTACCACATCATACTACGGAAGTAGGCTTCCAGCTCTTCGCTGAGGGTGTAATGGCCGCGCGGGATGTATTGGGTGTAATCTTCGCCAAACTCCAGGCCGGGGAAGAGCGGCGAGGACTCAATGCCGCCCGCGTCGGCAATCAGGGCCAATTCGGCGGCCACCAATTCCTGAGCGTAGGCGGGCACAGTCACCGCTGGGTCTAGCAGTTGGCTGCCCACGCCGATGAAGGCGACGGCGCGCCGGGCGGCGTCTTCCCAGGGTCCATCTTTCAGGGCTTCATACTGCGCTTCGGTCTCGGCCAGCATGGCGGCGTTGAGATCGCGCAGCAGGGGGATGAAGGCTTCGCGCTCGGCGGTGCGCAGCACCTTGTCGAAGAGCAGATGGTAGCTGTGCAGCAGCGAATCGCTGGTGACGAAGATGGGGACGTTGGCGTACCGCGCCTGCTCGTAGATGCTGAAGAACTCCTTCTCTGTGCCAGGGCTGACGACGACGCCGTTTTCCGCCAGCCGGGCCAATTGGTCCGGCGAGAGGGCGAAGGGGACGAGGACGTTGCTCAGGTCGGGGGCGATGGGGTCGTGGAAGAGCGCCGGGACTGCCTGGACGGGCTGCGGCTTGAATTCGGCGAAGCGAGGCATGTCGCGCGGGATCACTTCGACAGCTTCGGGCGGGGTCTCGGTGGGTGGGGTGTCGGTAGGCGGAACGGCCGTTGGCGGCGCTTCCGTCCGCGTCGCCTCCGGGATGATGATGGTGGGGGTCATGGCGGGTGGCGTAGGGGGAACGGCCGTTGGCGTTACCTCATCCTGAGCGCAAGCGGCCAGCGCCAGGAGTAGAATAAATAGGACGATCCAATACTTTTTAATGGCTCACCTCCAGGGAGAATGGTGAATTGTGAATTGTGAATTGTGAATTGTGAAGTTTCTTACCAGCCACCAGCAACCAGCTACCAGCTACCAGCAACCAGCTACCAGCTACCAGCTACCAGCTACCAGCTACCAGCTACCGGCCACCGGCCACCCTCTGCAAATACCAGCGGGCGGCTTCGGTGCGGTTGGTGACGCCGAGGCGTTGGTAGATGTTTTGCAGGTGGAATTTGACGGTGTTTTCGCTGATGTGCAGCCGTTCGGCGGCCTGGACGTTCGTCAGCCCTTCGGCGATGGCGGCCAGCACCTCTTCTTCACGGTCGGAAAGAGTGAGAACGGCCGTTTCCGCCGCCGGTTGGAACATCAGTCGCCGCGCCGCCGCCGGGAAGACCATCTGCCCCTCCATCACCTGCCGGATGGCCCGGATGGTTTGCTCTGGCGGGTCGGTTTTGAAGAGCAGGCCGTCGGCCCCACTTTGCAGCACGGCGCGCATCGTCTCGGCGTCGGAGTAGGCGGTCAGGACCAAAACGCGGGTCTCCGGGTAAAGCTGGCGGATTTTCGCCAGACCCGTCACCCCATCCATGTAGGGCATCTGAATATCCGTCACCACCACGTCCGGCTGAAAACGGCCGACGGCGTCTAACAGCCGTTCGCCATCGGTGGCGGTAGCCAGCACCGTCACATCGGACTCCGAACCAAGCAAGCTGCGCAGCCCTTCCAACACCAGGGCATGATCATCGGCCAAAATCACGCGAATCAAGTTACCCATCAAACGCCACCTCCACGCGAATGCGTGTGCCCGCCTGCGGCGAACTTTGCAGATCGAACACGCCGCCCACCAGCGCCACCCGGTCGCGCATCCCGCGCAGCCCGATATGCGCCTCCTGCTCCGTCGCCGCCGGGCCGGTGAGCGGCGGCGGGGTGAAGCCGCGCCCTTCGTCCCAGATGGTGAGGGTGAGGGAAACGGCCGTTTCGCTCACCTGCACCCATTGCTCATTCACCCCACTGTGCCGGTAGGCGTTGGAAAGCGCCTCCTGGCAGATGCGGTAAAGGGCGATTTTCGCCGGAAGCGAAAGCTGCCCCTGCAAACGGGGCG
Organism: uncultured Ardenticatenaceae bacterium; assembly: GCA_964405285.1. Classification (GTDB taxonomy): domain Bacteria; phylum Chloroflexota; class Anaerolineae; order Promineifilales; family Promineifilaceae; genus Leptovillus. The sequence goes on along the minus strand of CAYONK010000272.1, from coordinate 1,915 downwards.
GCGCGGCAAAATTCACCTGGCAGCCGGTGGTATCTTCATAATAAGCCAGCAAATCACCCAGGATGTCAATCAGGTCGCGGTGGGCAAAATCGGGCGGGCGAAATGCGCCGAGGAAGGTACGCATCTCCGCCAACGCCCCATCCAGGAGTTTGCTGATTCGGGCCAGCGCCGTATCGTAATCGGCAGCGTCCAGCGTTTCGCCCCGCCCGCGCCGGTTCTGCAAGGCGCTAAGCTGCGAGCGGGCGGCGAACAACTGCTGCACCGGGCCATCGTGCAAATCGAGGATGATCCGCTGTAATTCTTCTTCGGTGACGGCCAAAATGCGGCGGGCGGCGATGGGGTCTGTGGGTGTGGATGGTTGGCTCTCCATACTGAGAATCATAGCAGAGCAGCGGGCGGTTGTGTAGGGGGGAGTTTGCCCGGCTGTGTTACAATTGGGGCGCATTTTTGGTAGGGGCGGGCCTTGTGCCCGCCCGTCTATTGGCTCCAGAGAGCGATCACAAAGAATAGGCGTCTACGAAAAAAGGGCGACCACAAGGGTCGCCCGTACAGACTACGATATGGATATTGTCATTGAGGGGTTGTCGCATCAATTTGGCGGGGAAAAACGGCCGTTACCCGTCCTCCACGCCCTCAACCTGACCATCCCCACCGGCCAATTTGTCGCCCTGGTGGGGCCGAGCGGCTGCGGCAAGTCTACCTTGCTGCGCGTTCTGGCTAACTTGCTCAAGCCGACGGCCGGGTTGGTGGAACTGGATGGGAGGGGGGCGGAAACGGCCGTTTCCGGCAAACGCATCGCCTGGATGGCCCAAAACCCAGCCCTGCTGCCCTGGTACACCTGCCGCGACAACGTCGCCCTGGTGCAGCAGATCAACCAGGCCAACGGCCAGACGCCGGACGAACTGCTCGATTTAGTCGGCATCGGCGACTTCGCCGGAGCCTACCCCTTCACCCTTTCCGGCGGGATGCAGCAGCGATTGGCCCTGGCGCGGGTCTTGGCCCAGGGCGCGGCCGTCTGGCTGATGGACGAACCTTTCGCCGCCCTGGACGAACTGACCCGCGAACGGCTGACCGGCGAACTGCTCACCCTCTGGCGGCGGCAGCGGCCGACGGTGGTCTGGGTGACCCACCACATCTACGAAGCGGCCCGCCTGGCCGACCGCGTCCTGGTGATGTCGCCCCGCCCGGCCACCTTCCTGGCGGACATCGCCATCCCCCTCCCCCGCCCCCGTAACGACGCCGCGCCGGAATTTTTGGCGGTGGTACAGGAAATTCGGGGAGCAGTTGCCAGTTGCCAGTTGCCAGTTGCCAGTACCAGCCACCGGCCACCGGCCACCGGCCACCAGCCACCTCATGGAAAATAATCGCGGAAGTAACTGGCTGGCTCTTTTGATTGTGGGCGGGGCGCTGCTGATTTGGGAGTTGGCGGTCTGGTGGCGCCAGGTTCCCATCTACATTTTGCCCGCGCCAAGCCGGGTGGTGCAGACCTTGTGGCAGAATGGGCGGCTGTATGGGGAGGCAACGGCCGTTACCCTCACCGAAGCGCTCCTCGGTCTGATTCTGGGCACGGTGGCCGGGGCGGGGCTGGCCGTGCTGCTCAGCCTGTGGCCCCGCCTGGAACGGGGCGTGATGACCCTGGCCATCCTGGCTAAATCCACCCCGCTCGTCGCCATCGCCCCGCTGCTCACCATCTGGCTCGGCTTCGGCATGGCCCCGAAGGTGATCATCACCGCCCTGCTCACCTTCTTCCCGGTGCTGGTCAACGTCCTGGCCGGTCTGCAACGGGCCGACCCGGCCATGCTCGACCTCTTCCATACCTGGCACAGCAGCCGGGGGCAAATTTTCCGCCACGTCCGCGCCCCATCCGCCCTGCCCTATCTGTTCACCGCCCTACGTATCGCCGCGCCGCTCTCGC
>CAYONK010000271.1:0-6552 GCA_964405285.1 uncultured Ardenticatenaceae bacterium | reverse complement strand
CGACCTCTTCTTCCGCCGCCTGCCGCCCCATCTGGAGCAGCGCCCACCCGCTCCGGCCATAAACAGCCAACAGCAGCAAAGCGGCGGCCGCGCCCTGCTCCAGGGCGACATCGCCTAACAGATTATGCCCATGCCCGACAAAGTAGAAGGGGATGACCAGGATGTATTGCGAATAGAGGCCGGGGAAGGTAGCCAATCCACTGCCGCTAAAGCGAAAATCGCGCAGCAGATGGAACAGGCCGATCCAGATGTCGTAGCGCCCACCCGTGCCTACCGGCCCGCCGAAAATAGTCAGCAAATGGCCGAAACCGCCAATGACCACCACCACCAGGAGCAATCCGCCCAGGCTGCCAAGCAGCAGCAGGCCGCCGTAAAGCAGCGAAGCTGACTGCCGCAGCCGCCGCGCCAACCAGCCAGCGACCGGCCATAAGCCCCACACGCCCAGGGCGGCGATGGGGGCGACCAACGCCCCGCGTGAATCGTTGAATAGCAGGGCGAGCAGGGTGAGGAGAATGGCGACGGCTGCCCCCGCCACTACCGGCCAGTTTCGCGCCAGCCAGCCTCGCGCGCCAACAGCGACGGCGAAGGGCAGGCAGATGATGGCCAGGTCGGCGGCGAGTTTGGTTGGGAGAAGCGCGCTCCCGCCGAGCAAAAAATAACCGGACAGCAAGGCGCCAATCAGTGCGACCCCACCGGCGAGCGGCCAGCGGTGTTCATAGGGCTGCCCGGCCAGGGCCAGGCAGAGCAGGCTGGCGGCGGCGAGCAGGTAGAATTTGGCCCAGGCCAGGTCGGGGTTATAGGCGATGAGGGTGGCGGAAACGGCCGTTAACAAAAACAACAACCCCCACCCGGTCGCCGGGGTATTCGGCCAGGGTCTCTGCCCGGCCGCTAACCGCAGCAGCCCCGGCAGCAAGGCCACCAGCAGCGGCCACCCTGTCCCCGGCCAAAGAAACAAAACCAACCCGGCCAGGGATGTCAGACCCAAGTCAATCCAGGCAAAACGAGGTCCGGCAACAATCTGTTTCATGCGTCTATTCTACTCATTTCTCCTGGTCAGGCTATTTTTCGACAGGTCCGACGATCTCCATTAAACTTAGGGTGCATACCAGAAATTCCACCCAACATTCCAGGCCACAGGAGGCCGCCGATGAAATTTGACCTGACGCTCCTCTCTTTCACCTTAGACGAGATGGCTACGTATGCTCAGGCAGCCGAACGCCTCGGCTTTGATGGCTTCTGGCTGGCGGAGACCAAAGGCGACCCCTTCCTCGGCCTGACATTGGCCGCCGAACATTCGCGGCGGATGACGGTGGGCACGGCCATCGCCGTCGCTTTCCCGCGCAGCCCAACCACGACCGCTTACATTGCCTGGGATTTGGCGCGGTTTAGCAACGGCCGTTTCGTCCTCGGTCTCGGTTCGCAAGTAAAAGCCCACAACGTGCTGCGCTACGGGGTTCGGTGGGAAAAGCCCATCAAAAAGATGCGCGAGACCATCCAGGCGATCCGCGCCTGTTGGGACTGCTGGCAAAACGACAAACCACTCGACTATGTTGGCGAATTATTCAAATTGCAGCTCATGACCCACTTCTTCAACCCCGGCCCGATAGAACACCCCCACATCCCCATTTACGTCTCGGCCGTCAATGAACAGATGCTGCGCCTGGCCGGAGAGGAGTGTGATGGAGTCCATCTCCACGCCTTGCACAGTGTCCGCTACATTGAGGAGTTCGCCCTACCGCACATTGTGGCGGGGCTGGTTAAGGGGGGGACGGGGCGAGTGGGGTTTGGGGTGGTAACGGCCGTTTTCGCCATCCCCACCGACGACCCGGCCTACGCCGCCTGGGCGGAAAACTACGCCAAACAACAAATCTCCTTCTACCTCAGCACCCCTGCCTATCGCGTCGTAGCTGAGTTGCATGGCTGGCAAGAGACCGCCAACCAACTCAGCCAACTCGCCCGGACCGGCCAATGGGCCGCCATGCCCGGCCTGATCAGCGACGATATCCTCGACACCCTGGCCGTGCGCGGAACCTGGGCCGACCTACCCGCCATCGTCCAGGCCAAATACGGCAACCTGCTCGACCGCGTCGGCTACTACCTCCCCTTCACCCCCGGCGAAAACGAAGCGGGTTGGCAGGCCACCATCTCTGGCTTCAAATCATTGTAGAGTTGTAAGTTACAGGTTACATGAGATTGTGTAACCGGCCACCGGCCACCGGCCACCGGCAACCGGCCACCAGCAACCATAAAGGAGACAACCATGCTCAACGAATTCAAAGCATTCATCAGCAAAGGCAACGTCATAGACCTGGCAGTTGCCGTTATCCTCGGCGGCGCGTTTGGGGCCATCGTCAAATCATTGGTAGACGATTTGCTAATGCCGCTCATCGGCATCCTGCTTGGAGGGGTAGATTTCACCAGCCTGTCCATCCAATTCGGCGAGGCCAACCTCACCTACGGCAACTTCATCCAGGCGATCATCAACTTCCTCGTCATCGCCTTCGCCCTCTTCCTGATCATCCGCGCCTACAACAAAACCAAGAAAGAGGAAGAAGCCGCCCCCGCCGCCCCACCCGAACCCTCCGCTGAAGAAAAACTGCTGGCGGAAATCCGCGATTTGTTGAAGAAATAGTCTTTTAGTCGGATAGTCTTGTAGTCTGGTAGTCGAGTAGTCAGCCGTCCGACTACTCGACTACCAGACTACCGGACTACCAGACTACTCGACCACCCCACGGGAGCAACTATGTCCTCAATTTACTTTAATGCCGAACACAACGCTTTCCGCCAGATGGTGCGGAAATTTGTCGAGACGGAAATCAACCCCCACATTGAAGCGTGGGAAACGGCCGGTATCTTCCCCGCCCATGAGTTGTTCAAGAAGATGGGGAACCTGGGGCTGCTCGGCCTCACTTACCCGGAAGAATATGGCGGCGGCGGGGTGGATTACTGGTATCAGACCATCCTCCTGGAAGAATTGGGCCGGGCCGACGCGGCCGGGCCGCCCCTGGGCATCGCCGTCCACACCGACATGGCGACCCCCGCCCTGGCGGAAAATGGCTCCGACGCCCTCAAAGAGGAATTTCTCGCCCCGGCGATTGCCGGTGAGATGGTCTCGGCTGTGGCGATCAGCGAACCGGGGGCCGGGTCCGACGTGGCCGCCATCAAAACCTGGGCGCGGCGCGACGGCGGCGATTATTTGATCAACGGCTCGAAAATGTGGATCACCAATGGTACGCAGGCCGATTTCCTCTGCCTGCTGGCCCGCACCAGCGACGAGAAAGGCTTTCGCGGTATGTCGCTCTTCATCGTGCCGACCGACCTGCCGGGTTTCAGCGTGAGCAAACGGCTGGAGAAGCTAGGCCATCACAGCAGCGACACCGGCATTCTGGCCTTCGACGACGTGCGTGTGCCAGAAGCGTATCGCATCGGCCCGGAGGGGATGGGCTTCATCCTGCAAATGCGCCAGTTCCAGCGGGAGCGGCTGGCGGGCACGCTGATGGCCGTCAGCGGCATGGAAAAAGTCATCCGCCAGACCATCACCTATTGCCGCGAGCGGGAGACTTTCGGCCAGCCGCTCATTGATAACCAATACATCCATTTCCGCATCGGCGAACTACTGACGGAGGTGGAGGCGCTGCGCCAACTGACCTACCACTGCGTCCGCCTCTATATCGCCGGGGAGGACGTGACGAAAGAGGTCTCAATGGCGAAACTGAAAGGGGGCCGACTCTCCCGCGAAGTGGCCGACACTTGCCTGCAATTTCACGGCGGCATGGGCTATGTGGAGGAGTACCCGATGGCTCGCTATTACCGCGACTCTCGCCTCATGTCCATCGGCGGCGGCGCGGATGAGATCATGCTGGGCATCATCGCCAAGTACGAGGATATTTTGCCGAGGCGGAAGAAGAGCAGTTGATAGTGAATAGTTGATAGTTGGGAGTTGATAGTTGGGAGTCAACCACTATCAACTCCCAACTATCAACTCCCAACTAAGCCTATGTACGAAACCCTGGAAATTACCCAAACTGGCAGTGTGGCCTTTGTCAACCTGAACCGGCCGGCGGCGCGGAATGCGATGAACCGGCAGATGGTGCGGGAGTTGTTGGATTGTTTCAACGCCATCCGGCCGGATCGTTCGATTCGGGTGGTGGTGCTTGGGGCAAATGGGCCGGTCTTTTGCGCGGGCGGCGACATTAAGGAGATGCAGGCCAGCTTCAGCGAGGATGAGGCGACGCAGGTGGCGGAAGTGGGGGTGTTTGATGCGATGTTAACGGCCGTTTCCACCGCCCCCCAAGTCACCATCGCCAAAGTACACGGGAGCGCCCTGGGCGGCGGCGTGGGCCTCATCTGCGCCGCCGATATCGCCATCGCCGCCGAAGAGGCCAGCATCGGCCTGCCCGAAGTGCGGCTGGGGCTGGTCCCGGCCATCATCTCGCCCTACGTGGTGGCGCGGGTCGGGCTGGCAAAAGCGCGTCACCTGATGCTCACCGGGGCGCGGCTGAACGGGCGCGAAGCAGCCGCCGCCGGATTGGTGACGCTGGCCGCTCAAGCTGATACACTAGATGAGGCCGTGCGGGAACAGGCCAACGCCATCCTACAAGCCTCCCCCCAAGCGTTGGCCGCCTGCAAAGAGTTGCTCTTTACCGTACATGAGAAGCCGCTGGCGGAAACGGCCGTTGCCCGCGTCCAACTCCTCCACCATCTGCGCACCAGCCCGGAAGGGCAGGAGGGGATGCTGGCGTTTATGCAAAAACGGCCGCCGCGTTGGGCGGAAAAAATTGGAGATTAGGGATTAGAGATTGGAGATTGGAGAGTAAATCAATCTCCAATCTCCAATCTCCTTTTGGAGGAAACCTTGACTGCATCACACATTCGCGTTGTGCGTTCATTTGTGGCCGGGCCAGCGTTGGCCGAGCTGATAGACCAGGAATACGATTTAGGCGGGGCGGCGAGCTGCAAATTGTTCAGCAAAATGCTGCGCACCCAGGATAATGACCATTACAAAGCGCTGGTTGGCGACCAGAAATACGTCGTCCGCGTTTATCAGGTGGGCGACCATTTGCGTCGCCAGGAATCGGATTACGAGTATGAACTCGACTGGCTGAACTTCCTCAGAGAGAACGATTTGCCCGTCTCCTACCCGATTCGGCGGAAAGACGGCCGTTTCCTCGGCAGCCTCAACGCCCCCGAAGGTAAACGCTACTACGCCCTCTTCAGCTTCGCCCCCGGCGCACCGATGGACCTGCACAACGAAGAACAGTTATTCACCCTGGGGCGGCAAATGGCGAAAATTCATAAAGTCTCCAACAACTACCAGACCCCCTACGAACGGCACAAAATGGACCTGGACTTCTTGGTAGACCGCCCCATCGCCCGGCTCAAGCGCATCTGGGGCGAAAACAGCGACCGCGTCGCCAACCTGGACCTGCTCATCACCTCAGCCGAAGAGGCGCGACAAGAGATTCTGGAGATTATCAACAACCCGGAACACACCCCAGACGGATGGGGGCCAATTGGCGGCGATTTTCACGTCACCAACACCTTCTTCACCGATGATTTGTCGCCTACCTTTTTCAACTTCGACCTGTGCGGCCCTGGCTGGCGCGCCTACGACATCGCCGCCTTCTTGCAGAACACCAACCTGATCAATACGTCGGAGAGCCTGACAGATGCGTTTTTTGGCGGGTATTATGCGGAACGGCCGTTGTCCAACAACGAACACAACGCCATCTCCCCCCTGCTCACCATCCGTCGCGTCTGGCTCACCGCCACCTTCACCCGCGACGATGTGCCCGTCGGCTACTCCTTCATCGCCCCGGCGTAATGAAGGCAATTGGAGATTAGAGATTGGAGATGAGAGACCGTCCCCAATCTCCAATCTCCAATCTCTTTTTTCGGGGGACACCATGATTAACGCCATCCTCATCGCCAATCGCGGCGAAATCGCCTGCCGTATTATCCAGACCTGCCGCAAGATGGGCATCCGCTCCATCGCCGTCTACTCCGACGCCGATGAGAACGCCCGCCATGTCCGGCTGGCCGACGAGGCCATCCGCCTCGGCCCTGCCCCGGCCAGCGACTCCTATCTGGCGATAGACAAAATCATCGCCGCCACCCACCGCGCCGGGGCGGACGCCATTCATCCCGGCTTCGGCTTCCTGGCGGAAAACGCCGCCTTCGCCCAGGCGGTGGCCGACGCCGGCCTCATCTTCATCGGACCCACTCCGGCGGCGATGGCGGCGATGGGCAACAAGCAGGCGGCCAAATCGCTGGCGGAAGCGGCCGGCGTGCCGACCATCCCCGGCTATGGCGGCCCGGACCAATCGAACGAGCGGCTGCGAGAGGAGGCGGACTTGATTGGCTACCCGCTGCTGGTGAAGGCGGCGGCGGGCGGCGGCGGCAAGGGGATGCGCTCGGTGGATGACCCGGCCTATCTGGACGAGGCGCTGGCTTCGGCCCGGCGCGAAGCCAGTCAGGCGTTTGGCTCTGCTGAACTGCTGCTGGAAAAATTGCTGACGCAGCCGCGCCACATCGAATTTCAGGTGATCGGCG